>JALFYG010000202.1 GCA_022784805.1 Spirochaetales bacterium | reverse complement strand
GAACACAAACATCGAAGGTCGTTATGACAACCTTAACTACTACGATTACTCCATCGGTCTCTATACAGATGAAGGCTTCTTGTGGAACATTGGTGACATCATCACAAATAATGATCTTGCAGATACTCTTGAGTTGATCGCTGATGAAGGAATCGAAGGATTCTATGACAGTGACTTTACAGACATGATGGTCGACTACATTCAGAGCCAGGGCGGTGTCTTGACTCGTGAAGACTTCGCTTCCTACACATCTGTAATGAGAGAACCGGTAAGCACCAAATACCGTGGGTATACCATCTACACAACAGGTGGTCCATCCAATGGTGGTATTCCACTCTTGGAAGCTCTGAACATTGTTGAGAATTTCGATCTCGCTTCCTATGGCCACGATTCACCTGAGACTGTGGAGATTCTTGCTGATGCCTTTGCTTTGGCTTATCAGGATGGAGTCCAGTACATCGCAGACCCAGATTACTACAATCTCCCGACTCAGACACTTATCAGCAAAGAGTATGCCATCAATGAAAGACTGAAGTATATCAAGGTCGGACAGAGAATTAAGACAGCAAGAGCTGGTAAGCTTTCCGTTACTCTCTCCTCCACAGGCGAGAAGGTTCTCAATGGCGATACTCCAGACCAGGGTGGTACTACACACATGGTCGCTATGGATAAGTGGGGTAACGTTGTCTCTACAACAAATACAAACGGCATCAACTTCGGTTCAGCTCTTGCTGTTCCTGGAACAGGTTTTGTATTTAACGCCCACCTCGGTAACCTCACAAATAACGCAACTGCAAAAGTCAACGTTCTTATGCCTGGAATCAGAGTCCGCTCAACTACATGTCCTACAATCGTAGCAGACGAGAGTGGAAAGCCAGTTTTGGCTGTTGGAAGCCCTGGAAACTGGGCACTGGTCTCAGCAACATTTAATGCAATCGTAAATTACATTGACTTTGGAATGAATGTTGCAGAAGCTGCCAATGCTCCTCGCTCATGGCGTGATGGAATCACAAAGACCCTCTATATCGAAGGCCGCTACAGCGATTCCACTCTCGCTAGTCTTGAGGCTATGGGCTTCGAGCTATTGGATACTAATCTTGACTACAGCTCTCACGTAGGTTGTATCGCCGCCCTTGAAATCGATGAAGACGGCTGGATCTACGCTATCGGAGATGACAGACGTCACTACGGCGCAGCTGCATATTGATGGAGGCGAAATGAGAGAGGAAGTGATTGTATTTTGTGTGATGGCAGGCGTGGTCTTGATCGGCTCTGTCATCACTAAGAACAGGAGAGAATGGTCTGTGGCCTTTCTCTTACTAGCCAGCCTCTTGGGTAGCCTTGTTTCCGGAATGGGAATAAGAGTAAGAGAGATTGTCGAGGGGCCTTTTGGGTTCCTGGATGCTGCACTCAGCATTGCCAGTGCCGCGCTTTTTGTGTTCCTATTCTACAAGGCAGGCGGATTTAAGCTTATTTATGATAGAGTCGCAAGAGTGAAAAACAGGGTTCTCAAGGCATTCTTGACTCTCTTTTTCATTGCTTTCCCTTCTTCTCTCACTGGTTTTCCTTTGGCCAGCGTAATGACCACAGGCGTCATTGTCTCTGAGTCTATGAAAAAAAGCGGCGTGAAAAAGAGTAAGATAACTGAAGTAGTTGCCATTGGTTCAGTCATCGGAGCAATCATGCCGCCTAACTCAATTCCTGCAATCATTGCATCCAATGGAGCTGGAAGTGTTCTTCCTACTCCTTATAATGGATTCTATGCTCCACTTTTGGCTATCTCCCTTCCAGTATTCATTATCTATGGCTTATTGAATATGAAAGCCCTTTCTGTGGGTGAGGAAGAAGGAGAAGAAAAGTGTGGAGTGTACCTTCTTTTAGCTCTAATGGTACTTCTTACATCTCTCTTTGATGGGCTCTGCGGAAGTATTTGCTATATCGGAGGTAATACTCTCTACTTCTTTATTGGATCCGTGTTGGTTCTTGTAATCAACAAGGGCTTTGGAAGCGTCAAAGGATGCATCAAGGCCACGGCTGACTCCCTGATGGAGGCAGTAGTGCCGGTTGCATTCTTATTTGCGCTTGGTTCATTTATTGAAGTGTCATCGATGACAGGCGTGAGAGGCTTCTACTCATTGAAGATCCTTCCTTATGACACAAAGCTTGTGATTGTGGTGATGATGGCCATCTCTGCAATAATCGGAATCTTCTTTTCCGATGCCATTCCTGCTTTCCTTATTACATATGCAGTGTTCCCGATCGGATGGCTATGTAGCCCGGTTGTCGTAACAGGTGTATCAATGGCGCTGTCAATTATTCCATTGATATCAATGCGTTCTTCAATCTTTGAAGAAACGTCGTTCTTGATAGAGAGTGACGAAGTGAAGGGAAAGGACAGAATAAAAGCGATAGCTATAATTTTGGTCATTCTCATTGCTCTTGGTCTTGTATTTGTCTATTTTGGCGATACAGCTCTGTCATTTTTGAATTTCTAGGAGGTGAAGATGATTTCTATTCTTTATTACTTGATAATCACAATCTTCGCCTTGATTCTTCTCTATGAACTTATAACTCGTAAAGACAGAGTTGTGATTTTGATTTCGATAGCAACAGTGTTGATTCCCCTTGCCCTAAGGGCGCTACATATTAAGTGAGGCTAAAATGAAGAGTTATATCAAAAATATCATAGTTTTAGTCATCGCCATTATTGTTGCTGTCATTGCATCTGTCGATTTTCTGAAGATGCATGTAAACGAAGAGATCGGGGAGAACCCTAATATCACAGAGATCAAAATGCTCAGTGAATATGCCCCACGTCTCAAGGGCACCAGTCTCGATACCGAAGTATACTTCTTCGATAGCGGAGTGGAGGGTGGAACCTTCCTGATCCTTGGGGGAACTCACCCCAATGAATCAGCTGGCTTAGTTGCAGCCACCGCGCTCATTGAGAATATAGAAGTGGAAGAGGGTAGGGTCATCATTATTCCTCGCACAAATAACAGTGGCTTTACTCATACTTCTCCTTTTGACGGTATGCAGGATTTCTTCACTTTGACTCTCGCTGACGGAAGTGAGCGTACATTCAGGGTGGGAAACAGACTTACAAATCCTGTACATCAGTGGCCTGACAGAAACTACTATGAGGGAACAAGTGGCAGGACAATATATGGAACGGAGAATGCTGAGGTAAGAAACGTAAACCGTCTCTACTACGGAACAGAGGATGGTGTTTTGACAGAGCAGGTATGCTACGGCATATACAATCTCATTAACCAGGAGAATGTTTCCATCACCATGGATATGCATGAAGGATCTCCGGAGTTCCTCTATCTTGACTGCACTATGGTTAATATGAAGAGAGACAATACCACAGCAATGTCCATTGCTTCTGATATGGCTATTTCCATGAACTTTGATGACTTGGATATGAGGGCTGAATACTCAGGTGTCACATCCTATGGACTCTCCCACAGAAGTCTTGGAGACAACACGGATTCCATGATGACTCTTATGGAGACCTATAATCCATCCATGGGACCGTTACATGGAAAGATGGATGATGACTTGATAGTGAATGGCAATGAGCCCAACTACTATGAAGCAAGTCTGGATGGATATATATACTTTAATGTTCCGGAGGATGGATACCCACTCATAGAGCGTGTCGCACGCCATATGACATGTATAAGGTACCTCGCCGAGGCATATTCCTGGGAGTATCCTGAAGAGTCCATCGTAATCTCAGGTATCCCTGAGTATTGGGATATAGTTGATGGTGGCTTTGATTCCATTCTTAAGCCTTTGGTATAAAATTGATAATTAATAGGAGAGATATATATGAAAAAACTAGTTGTATTTATGATTTTGATTTCGCTTTTGATTACATCAGCTTTCTCTGCAACAAAGAGTAGCACCACCACACCATCTACAGGAACTGTAGAGGGATCTGCAACATACTCAGCTGAGACAGCAGCTCAATATAAGTATCAGACAAATGATAAGAACAGAATGGTCACTATTGGAAGCAATGGTGAAAAGTTCCAGGGACCTGTCCTTGTTACATCCTTTGGTCAGAGCACAGACGGCTCCATGATCGAGCAGGTTATGAAGAGACTTAAGACTGTCGCTTATACTTATAACCCGATTGCAACAGGTGCAGACCTTGCTGGAATCAAGACAGTTGTCATCGCTGTCGGTAACTCAACAAAGGGACTTGGAGCCGCTGGAATCAGCCAGGAGCAGGAGACTCAGAGAGCCAAGGAGTTTATGGCTGCCGTGAAGAATGCCGGCGTGGATGTAATCTGCTGCCACATCGGAGGCGCAACAAGACGTGGTGCTCTCTCTGATGCATTTGCCGACATGGTTCTTCCTCTCTCTTCATTTATCGTTGTCAAGGAAGACGGAAACGAAGACGGAAAGTTCACTACTTTTGCTACAAGCAACAACGTTCCTATCACACTTGTGTATGGATCAAAAGATACAGTTGACGCATTTAAGGCCATCTTCTAATTGAGGAGGACACATTGGATATAGAACTGATATGCCTTTTATCCATGCTTGGAGTATTTCTTCTCTCCAATCTCCTCTTTAAGCTCCCAGTATCTATCTCCATGATACTAGGAGCTGTGGCAGGAGCATTGGTTGGGGGAGAAGGAATACCTATCAGACACCTTGCTGAAGGTACTTTTGCTTATCTCGATACATCTTTGATCATCTCCACAGCAATGCTCTTTATGGCTGCCACAGAAGAGTCAGGGGCATTGGAGGCTCTTTCCTCTGCAATCGTCAGAAGGTTTTATAAGCTTCCTGCCCTTATGTTGATACTCCTTGTACTGGTGGTGATGTTTCCTGGAATGATCACGGGATCCTCTACTGCCGCTGTTCTCAGTGCAGGCGCTCTTGTGGCTCCGGTATTGCTCCTTATTGGAATACCAAAGGAAAAGACAGGTGCCATAATCTGTATGGCCGCCATCATGGGAATGGCTGCCCCTCCAATAAATATTCCTGCAATGCTTATTGGTGGTGGTGTGGATATGCCATATATCGGCTTTGAAGGCCCGTTATTTCTCATGACAATTCCTGCAGCAATATTTATTGTGCTTTTCCTGGGACTTAAATATTGCAAGAACTTGAAGATTGAGGATTTGGAGAAGAGCCTCGATACAGAGACAGGAAAGAAGTATGGTTTTAAGTTATATATACCTATCATAGTTCTTGTGGCTTTATTGGTTCTATCTAAGGTTATTCCATCATTTCCACAGCTTGGAACATGTCTGATCTTCCTTATCTCTGCAATAGTTGCATGTTTTACTGGTAAGCGTTTCAATCCATGGAAGAAGGCTTTGGATGCAATGGAAACAACTATCCCAGTCATTGCAAAGCTTATGGGTGTAGGAATGTTCATTCAGGTCCTCACACTTGTGGGTGCCAGAGGATGGATAGTTGTTTCATCCCTAAGCTTGGGCTTGGCTTTTGTCTACTTTGCTTCCTGTACAATCATGCCAGCCTTCGGCGCGGTATCAAGCTATGGAGCTGCATCTGTAATGGGTGTTCCGTTCCTCCTTGTTTTGATACAGAACGGAGGTTGCAACGATATCGTAGTTGCAGCAGCTCTTTCTTTCCTCTGCTGCCTTGGAGACATCATGCCTCCTACAGCACTGGCTGGTAACTATGCAGCTCAGATTGTGGGACTGAAGTATAAGCCGGTATTAAAGAACTGTATTATTCCGTTTGTGGTTTGTGTACTGATCGGACTCTGTGTGATGCTTTTTTCTTCAAGCCTAGGTTTCTTGGCAAGGTGAGGTGAGTTATGTTGATGTATGTTTATTTAGCAATTCTTGCCTTTGTAATTGTCTTGATCACTGTGAACATGTTTAGGAAGAAGAACAACATCTGGTTCCAGATTGATGCTGGAATAGTATTGGTGACTCTCTTGTTGAGACTATTTCTAATAAAGTGAGGGATGATATGAAGAAGATACCTAAACACATAATATCTGCCGCCATCATCTCACTTGTGGTCATAGCTCTCGTCATCTATTTGGGCTTTGTTTTCTCATCCCAGAAAGAGGCCGAGCCTATTTATCCAGGACCTGGAGTCACAGACATTAAGATGCTCTCCTATTGGTATCCGGAACTTGAGGGCACCAATGGGGACACCGAAGTCTATATCCTCGACAGCGGAGTAGAGGGAGCCAGCATGCTTGTTTTGGGTGGAACTCACCCAAATGAGCCATCGGGCTTTATCTCAGCTGTAATGCTTATCGAGTGGTGTGAGCCGGAAGAAGGCGTGTTGTACGTCATTCCTAGGGCAAATAACAGTGCCTTCACCTGCACTGATCCATTGGAAGCAGCTCCAACCCGTTTCTATATCGAAACAGGAAATGGTGAGAGATGGTTCCGCTTTGGTTCCCGTGCCACTAACCCAATCGACCAGTGGCCGGACAGCGAAATCTATGTCCATGCCTCCTCTGGTCAGAAGTTAAGTGGAAGCGAAATCAGAAACCTCAATAGAGCATACCCAGGACGCCCTGACGGTACTTTCACAGAGAAGATCACCTATGGCATCACCAAGCTTATTGAGACAGAGAAGATTTCCATGACAGTGGACCTTCATGAAGCTTCTCCTGAGTACACTACTGTCAATGCCATTGTCGCCCATGAAGACGCAGTGGGACTAGCCAACATGATGCTTTGGATGGTTGAAGAGGACCTTTCAATAACAGTTGAGCAGTCTCCGAAGAACCTCCATGGACTGACACAGAGGGAGCTTGGTGATTATACAGATACTCTTTCAATGCTTATGGAGACTGCAAACCCTTCCCAGGGAAGACTTCATGGAAAGATTGATGAGGAGCTGGTTGTAAGTGGAAAAGACAAGTTCTATTTGAGAGCTGCAGAGTATGGAGCCGTGACAGTTCCATATACAGAAGAAGGCATCTCCCTTACTGAGCGCTGTGCCCGCCATATTTCATGCTTGGTCGCTCTCTGTGATATGTATGATGGAGACGACGGTTTTATATCTCTCGGTTGGGATATGCCAACATACAGCGAGATAATGGAAAACGGCATCGGCTACTATTTGGCTGACCCAGAGTGATGACATGAAGCATTTTCTTGTTTTTCTATTCTTTTCTTTATTGATTCTATTCCCACTCTTCTCCGAAACAGTGACCATACTTGGTGTGGAGATGGAGTGGGATGGATACAGAGTCAAAGAAAGCGACACTGACTTAGATCCATACACAACGACTTTTGATGATATAGAAGAGGGTAGATTCTTTCAGAATATTTATCCTGTGGAAAGGGAGTGGTACACCATAAACGAGGGGGAGTATGGAGAGACGGAAGTCCTTCATATTTCTTCTCCAAATCCCGGTCCCACGATTTATATTGTTGCCGGAGTCCATGGGGATGAGAGAGCCGCTTGGTACGCTGGGATAATCATGCTGAATGCCACTATTAAGTGTGGTGACTTATATATCCTGGCCCCAGCAAATAAACCGGGAGCGGAGAGGAGAAACCGCTATATCTACTCGTCCCAAGACTTAAATAGAAGCTTTCCAGGTAGCATTGACGGAACAAAGGCTGAAAGAATGGCTTATGCAATCTTTCAGGATATAAAGAGGATAGAGCCGGACTTTGTCTTGGATCTCCATGAAGCCATTGTTTACACAGAGGGCAGGGACTTCTTAGGCTCCACTTATATATTCTCCAATCTTGATTTAATGGCTGATCTATTCTTTAATCTCTTATGGGCTACGGAAGACGGAGATATATGCCACAATGCATTCTCCTACACTGGCCCAGGGCCAAAAGGGAGTGTCAACAGGACTGTAACGGATGAACTAGGAATTCCTGTCATAACAGTTGAGACTTTCAGAGGCTTCGATATAGAGAGAAGGGTCTATGACCAATTGGACAGCGTCCAATTCGTTCTTGATTTTTATGGGATGGTGTGATTATGGAAAAAGCAAGAGAGTTCCTTTTCCTTTTTGATAACTCCAATGATTACAGAGAGAAGTTTTTCGCCCTCTATAATGCTCTTTTTTTGATTCTTAAAGATGATCTATGGAAAAGAATTGAGGACGTAGGCATCAAGGAAGAGAGAATGAAGGATGCACTATTGTATCTAAGGGAAGACGAAGAAAGGGGAGGAAAGACAGTCCTGGAAGAGGATGAGCTGTTGTCTCTCAGATTCCTCCTTGTCTCTCTTTTAGGCTAAGAAGAAAGGCTGGTCATCGTGCCAGCCTTTTTAATGTCTCTTTTGCCTTCATTCTAAATTCGGGCTTCATCCCTTTATTGTCGCTGAGAATCTCCAGGCACTCGATGATCATATCTTCATCGATTATCTCCTTTGCAATTCTCATTCTTTCTTTTGTCTCTTCTATTGTAGTGTCATGGTGGCCTACTTGTTTCTTGAAGTAGCCCTCAGCTAATTTATCAAAGCCCTCTGGGGTATCCAGGTCCTTTCTCTTGTCATACATGTCTCCAAGACGGGAGGAAAGAAAAGACTTACCTGCGTCTCTGATAGATCTTCCTAAAGCGGCACTGTTCATTTTGTACTCCTAATCAATCCTAACAGTTTTGCTTTCTCTATTTCAACTTACTCTTTCCAATGCTTAAGGGTAGGAAGGAGGGATGTCATATACTTTCTGACACTTTCCTTACTCCAATTTTCATTGGAGAGATGATTCTCGCAGAATACAATGAGATCTTCCATATTTTTATAGGTGAAGTCTCCATCCTTATAACACCACTGGCAGTAGTCCTGGTTGATAGTGCCGTCCTTCTCCCTGCTCATAATAGGATCATCCAGTTCCATGCCACAGCATTGGCAGATAAGCTTGTTCTTTGCCCCTAGAAGAGTGTTTATGGAGACATTGAATATTTCCGAGAGCCTTTTCAATGCCTCGATATTAGGAAGAGTCTCTCCTGTCTCCCATCTTGATACAGCCTGTCTTGTTACATAGACTCTCTCTGCCAGATCTTCCTGTGTCATATTATTCTTTGTCCTGAGTTCTACTATTACGTCTTTGGTTTCCATTTGTCCCTCCGCTCTCTATTCTCATTTCAAAAAAAGAAGTATGTAAAGAAACAGGTTGTTGCTATTAAAAAGAGCCTGGAAGAATCATCAACCAGGCCCAAATCTTCACTCTAATCTAAGTATTACTGAAAGAATGTGTTTTACATTCTTCTCGATGTCTTCTCGAGTTATGAGACCCATATCGTAGGCTTTCTCGACTCTCTCTGGGTATCCATTACCCATCTTCAGGTCATTTCCTGCAAGTAGCTCAAGGTAGTGTTCTCCATGGGTCCACCAGTCAGATGTTACAAAGCCATCAAAGCCCCATTCATTTCTCAGGACTCCAGTCAGGAGAGCATAGTTCTCAGATGCTTTCACTCCATTCACCATGTTGTAAGAGCTCATGACAGAGAGAGGCTTAGCTTCCTTCACGACAATCTCAAACTGCTTCAGGTATATCTCCCTCATGGCTCGCTCGCTGACCCTTGAGTCACTCTCTTTTCTGTTTGTCTCTTTGTTATTAAGTGCAAAGTGCTTGAGGGAGGCTCCAATACCATTGGACTGTATTCCTCTTACCATGCTGGCTGCAAGTTTTCCTCCTAGAAGAGGATCCTCTGAGTAATACTCGAAGTTTCTTCCACAGAGAGGACTACGATGGATGTTTACTGCAGGAGTGAGCCATAGTCCTATACCGTTTTCCTTTACTTCCAAGCCTCCTACCTTTCCAACCATCTCCACAAGGTCGCTGTTCCAAGAGGAAGCGAGGGCTGTGGCGCATGGCCAAGCTGTTGTGAAGATTCCAGTATCACTCTTAAGTCTCAGTCCTGCAGGTCCATCTGCTGTCATTACAGAAGGAATGCCATACTCTTCCTGATTACCAAAGCCGAAGGTGTTTGCTACCCCCTTATTAGGCTGGCCTCCGGTAATGTCTATCAAGACTTCTATTGGAAGAGCGGAAACAAACTCATCAAGAGCCATCTCTCCGTTCTTTACTCTCTCCAGGTCAATTTTTCTGTCTACAGGGAGGGTACCAAGCCTAGAGTAGTTTTCTTTTCCTCTTACTTTAGGAAGAATTCCCTCGAGAGTGTTGATGTCTTGTCTAGGGAAGCCTGATTCAACCCTTACTCCCTCTTCTTGCTTGGCTTTGATGGTTGTTCCATCTTTCCTGAGTCTCTCTTTCAGTTCCGGGGATGAGAGAAGTGTAGGGCATTTGTCGTAGACCTTGTCGCTGTCGATGGTGATATCTTTTCGATCAAAAGAAAGGGCGTCGTCAGTAATGAGAAGTGAGTATTCTCCCTTCTCTAGGACCCAAGACCTCTCCGTGATCTTTCCCTCGTCATCGAAGGATGCCACATCCCTCAGGGAGAAGGAGAGTGTGAGGGTAGACTTGTCACCAGGGTTGAGAAGAGGAGTCTTTGAAAATGCAGCCAAGACTCTCTTTGGTCTATCAAGGTTAAGGTCATCCTTGGCCTCAAAGTAGACTTCCACTACATCCTTTCCGTTGAAGGATCCTGTGTTCTCGACACTTACCTTTAGTGTGACATTATCATCTTTGATGTCAACGCCATCTACATTAATGCCAAAGGATGTGTAGGAGAGACCGTAGCCGAAGGGATAGAGTACCTTCTTCTCTTCTCCTGGGATGGTGGAGAAGTATCTGTAGCCAACGTAGATATCATCGGTGTAGTTCACATAATCCTTAGATTCATGGAAGGTAGGGGAAGAGAAATAGTCTTCAAGTCTCTTTACAAAAGTATCTGGAAGGCGTCCTGAAGGGGAGGCGTCTCCTGTGAGAACGTCTCCAATGGCTCCGCCACCTTCCATTCCCCCTTGATAAGCCATAAGGATGGCTTTGACTCTCTCTTCGCTTTCAGCCCAAGTCAAATCCACAGTGCTGCCGGAGTTGACGATGACGATAATAGATGAGAAGTTTTCCTTGAGTGTATCAAAGACAGCTCTTTCGCTAGTTGTGAGATAGAAGTCACCGTCTTCAAAGATCTCGTTCTGCTTATCTACATAGCTCTTGATCCAATCATCATCCGTGGTAATCTTGGTGCCCTTAATTGAGCGGTCCCAGTTCTCACCTGAGAATCTGCTGATTGCAAAGATTGCAGTGTCTGTGAAACTGGATGCTTCTTCTATCAAGGATTGAGGAATACTTGGCTCCTCAATGAGACCTGGGACGCCACCGTCTTTGTAGGAAGCTTCGACATAGTCTTTATAGAAAGAAAGAGAAGAGGAGAAGAGAGATACCTTTCCTTCTTTCTCCTTTTCAATCATGCCTTCGGCAATAGGCTTAATGTATTCACAGCTGACGTCTCCGCTTCCACCGCCACCTTTGACATAGTCATAGATGCCTTTTCCAAAGAGAGCAAGTTTCTTCCCACATACAAAGGGTAATGAAGAGTCAGTGTTCTTCAAAAGAACCATAGATTCTCTTGCTGCTTGACGGGATAGTGCGATATGTTCCTCTGAGCCTGTTGCTCTCTTACCGTTCTCTCCAAGGGGAGTAGTCAGGTTATATTTCAGTCTTGTCCAATTAGGCATAATGTGTCTCCGTTATTTGTTTCAATGGTACCATTTCTTTTCATCATTCAGAAGAGGAAAGAATGATAAAAACAAATAAATAGAGAGAGATGGAAAGAGAGTAGATTTACATAAACATCCTTTTCTTGCTCTTTTTTTAGTATATACCTCAATAAATACTTTCTATAAAAAGATTTGCCTGTAAAATTTGATTCTTTTCCGAATATGGGTTATGGTGGATATTTATGAGAATCGATGTTTTTGTCAAAGACCCACATGATTTATACACGACACCTCTCTTGCAGCAGACTGCCTATTGGTCTGAAGTCAAGAAAAGACTTGGCTTTATTCCTCTTGCCTTTGAGATAGAGGTAAGAGAAAAAGATATCCATCCCCACATGGCGTCATCAGCAAGAATAAAAGATGACATGCTTATTCTTTACAAAAAGATAAAAGCTGACGAGGCTGTCTGTTATGCTCCGTATGGTCCTCTTCTCTCTCCTGATGAGGAAGTAAGAGGGGATTTCATAGAAAGCCTCTCGGAAGAGCTTAGAAGAGTGCTTCCTAAAGATGTGATACTCATTAGGTTTGACCTTCCTTGGTTTGATGACAACATATCTATGGATGTGAAATCCATGGAGATTATGATGAACTGGGGTACAGTGAACCATAACTCAAACTTCGCAGTTGTTTAAGCCACCTTATTAGTCTTCTTTTCTTGGATCAAGAACCTCTTTATATCTGAAGGAAGAGCGCTGAGGAATTCATCCAGCATTTCCTTCATCTTTTCCTCCGGTATTGAGAATTTCTCGCTCACCTTTGTGGCGAAGATTGAGAGTATTGCAGAAAGGGCTGCATAAAAAGCCTCGTCAGTAACCTCTTCTACCAATAGG
>JALFYG010000176.1 GCA_022784805.1 Spirochaetales bacterium | reverse complement strand
TTCTTGTATGACTGCCATTTCCCATACGCTCTTGGCTATGGTCTGACAGAAACCAGCCCGTTGATCGCTGGATGCGGTCCAAAGCACAAGATGCACAAGAAAGGCTACATTGGAAAGCCTGTAAAGCATTGTGATGTTGTTTTGCTTGATAAGAATGAGGAAGGAGTAGGTGAAATTGCTGTAAAGGGACCTAATGTCATGAAGGGTTACTACAACAATGATGAACTGAACAAGGAAGTCTTTACAGAAGATGGATACTTTAAGACAGGAGACCTGGGATTCATCGATAAGCATGGATATCTTTCTATCAGAGGAAGAGTCAAGACAATGATCTTGGGCCCTGCAGGAGAGAACATCTATCCTGAGTCCATTGAGAGTATTATCAACAACATGGAGTTTGTTCAGGAATCTCTCGTTGTTCCTGGAGATGGCGGTCTTGTTGCTCTTATTAAGGTTGACTTGGAAGCTATGCAGGAGAAGCTGAAGCTTGGTGCTGAGGAAGTTAAGAGTGAAGCGGAGAAGTATCTGGTGAAGCTTAAGAAGACTGTAAACGAGCAGCTTTCATCTTTCTCCAAGATCTCTGACACTGAACTTCAGGAGAAGGACTTCGAGCGTACTCCTACTCAGAAGATTAAGAGATTCTTGTACTCAAGAAAGAACAAGGAAGATAAGTAACATATCTCGAAAAAAAGATGCATACAGAATAGATAAGCTGTTCTGTGGTATCTGTTGGAGCGATGCTTGGTTTTGTAACTGTGTGTCGCTTTTTTGTATTTTATTCAAGTCTCTTATCAAATAATGCTTCCTGCTGGATACTTTTATTATCATCTGGCGCTCCGTCATCATAATTTCGATAATCAAATCAAGATGAAAGTAAACGAAGAAGGCGACAGCCTTCCTTTCTCTTGATAACCTCAATGTCTGAATAAGATTTATGCCTTGGTTAATAACGCTTTATCAAGCATGGAGAAAATACAGGGCTTCTTTTTTGCCACAATGAGAGATAGAATCACAATATGTCAAAGAAACGAGTTGTATCTGTTATTCTGGTTTTATTGTTTTCTCTCTTGAGTGTGGCTGCAAAGATTATACCGTTTATACAGTTATCTCCTTCCTTTCTTATTGATTCTTCGCCTCTACTTTATGCTAAGTGGCCAAGTGGTGGAGATGCTGGATTCCGAGCCATGCTGGACGGTAAGACAATAGAAGGAAGCAGTGAAACAATACAAGATACAATTCTTAGATTTGACAGACGCCCTGAGGTGTTTGCAGCAGGCTTTGAAATTGAGACTGAGAACATTTTCTTTGCTTTAAAGATAGATTTAAGGGAAGAGTTATCGAACTTTATCAGGTACACTCCTTCTTCAAACATTCCATATTTTGGAAATACTCAGTACGCAATAACCAATGCCCAATATCCACAGGTTGCGTTTATTGAGTACTCCTCACCGACTTTCTATGCTTCCATTGGAAGAAGAAAGCTGGATATGGGACCAGGTAAATATAGTTTTATGCTCTCTTCCGAGGCTCAGCCTAATCTGGATGCAATAGCTCTTGGTGGATCCTATATAGAGGGTAAGTTCCATCTCGATTACTCTTTCTATGCCATCGGTGGCTCCAACAGCACAATAAATGGATATGGGAATACGACAGAGATGGCAAAGACATTCTTTATCCACAAAGTGACGACTGGAAATGATAAGTTTGTTTTTGGTTTATCTGAGATGAACTGTGTCTATGTCACCTTCCCAAGTATCTACGATATGACTCCCTTTGTTTTGTGGCATAACTTATATCAAGAAGAGCATTCCAACGTAATGATAGAATTATCACTTGAGGGGAAGATAGGGCCATTAAGACTCTGGGGCTTATATGCTCAGGATGATTTGTACTTCAGTGGAGAGGGTGGATTCAATAATAAGCCTACATCCCTTGGATTCGGTGCCGGCTTTGATCTGAAGCTTATGGATGGCGACAAGTATTCTTCATTGGTCAGAAAGAATGAGGAGTATGCGCTGAAAGAGGATACTCTTAAGGATGAAGGAGGTCTTCATCTCTTGGGTGAATTCTATTGGGCTACAAATTATCTCTATAACAGAAGAACTTCTTATACTGGCGGTTTCTCTAATGATAGATATGGTAAGCTGACTCTGCCTTACAGGTTCTATTCCAGCTATGGTGGCTTTACAGACAAAATAGACGCATATTACCTTGGTTTCCCTTATGGCCCGGGATCTATTCTTTTCTCATTGTCTCTTGAAATGGAGAACAAGTGGATAAAAGGCGAACTATCTGGCTCTCTCTTAATGCGTGGTGACGACAACATAGATACTGTAATCGATGAGAAGTCAAAAGATACTTGGCTATGGTTCAATGGAGAAGTTAAGAGGGTATGGAGCGTAGGCTTGGATGTCAGAGTCAGCTTGGAGAGCGTTATGAAGGGCTTGGAGATTGATGCAGACGCCACACTCAACTATGACGAATATTATGATGATTTTGTTCCAGTAGTATCACTCGGAGTAGTGAAAGTCTTCTAAAAAAATGAGGAACCCGAAGATTCCTCACACTTTTATTCTTCTTCCTGGAACATGTCCTTTGATATTCCACAAACTGGGCAAACCCAATCTTCTGGGATTTCTTCGAATGGTGTACCTGGTGCGATTCCGCT
>JALFYG010000173.1 GCA_022784805.1 Spirochaetales bacterium | reverse complement strand
GAGCCTCGATGTGATCAAGACTGTTGCAATCATCACAGTTTTGATGACTCATGTCAGTGCCGCATTGGTAATTCTATTTCCTGTTTCTTCCCCTGAATTCATTTGGGGAAATATCGTTGATTCTATCTCACGTATTGGTGTTCCACTCTTTATCATGGTCAGCGGGGCCTTGTTTCTTGATGAAGACAAGCCTTTCAATACCAAGGAGTTTTTCAAGAAACATTTATTGAAGATGGTTGTCCTTCTTGTTGTTTGGTCCTTTATATATGGTGTTTTTTATCACATCGTATATGGAGTAGGCATCTTTGATTACATCTTTAACTTTGCAGGAACTCTCTGTCCTCATATCTGGTATATGTACATGATCATAGGTCTCTATCTGATCACTCCGGTTTTGAGGCTCTTTGTTAAGAGAGAGAATAGCAAGTACATCCTCTATTTCATCATTCTCTCTGTATGTGCCAACTATGTACCTGCATTCATGGGACTCTTCCAGAATATCTTCGGTTTCAAGGTCGCTACATATACTTCAAGGCTCTATCTTAACTTTGCTTCAGGCTACACTGTCTATTTCCTTCTCGGTTGGTATCTGACCAATGTGGGCGTTAAGCTAAAGACAAAGAGGAATTTCGTTATCGTTGGCGGGTTAAGTCTTCTTTTGATGATTGTTCTTACCCAAGTTTTTGAAAGCTCCATTCCTGAGTCATATAACTATACCTATGATAATCTCAGCGTTCTTCCTTTCCTGTACTCTCTTGGTTCATTCCTTCTTCTCTACAGAAAAGAGAACTCAAAGAAGGATGGAAAGGTATTCCACTTTATCTCCAAGTATACATTTGGGATTTATATGACCCATATCATGTTCATGGAGATATTCATGGTATATATCCTTCCATATTCCTCATCTTCTTTTATGACGCCACTATGGTATATGGGACTGTTATTTGTTGTAATCGGGGCACTCTCAATGGGATTGTCTTATTTGATTGGAAAAATACCATACCTAAAGAAGCTTCTTTATCTCTGACTTAGATAAGGCCACCTGATTTTCCGGGTGGCCTTTTCTCAGCGCTTCTTTCTTGAATCTATTATTCCAGCTATCAAAATAGCCATAGCAACAAGTAAGGTTATTACTATATGGAGTGGATTATAAGTGACAGTGGAATAGACAGCAGAAGAAGAGGAAGAGGGGAGAGGAACGGGATCAAAGGCGATTGAATTCATCTGGCATAGTTTCTTTACTGATAGTAGGTTAACCACAGGAATGCCTTCTGCTGCATATTCAAAGATCAAACCTCTCTCTTTTCCTTCTGGTATTTTGTCTACAGACATAACTAATCCTGGAGGGAAGTCCAGGGAATAAGAGCTGGTGCCAAGGTTTGTTGAAGCGCCTCCTATGTTGATAAACATCTTGATGTCATCACCATAGACCTCGAGTCTTCTTTCTATGCTCTCACTAAGAGTGTCTTCATAGATAAAGACTGCACCAGTGCATTCAGCTTCTTCTTTTGTGATCTCATAGCTTAGCTCTGCTGTTCCTTCGTATAAGAAGCCTTCCATGACGCTTCCGCCTTTGTCATTTGCTCCCCCACAAGATACTCCTACAAGGTTAAAGTCTGCTTCTCCGCTTTGTTTTAAGTCTTCCAAGATATTAAAGATATTGTATTCGACTCTAGTTGCCCCATGCATTGAGGCTCCGAGGCTTGCTATGACTCTTGCCTCTAATTTCATTTCGCTTGCTGCTGTCAAAACAGCAATCATAAAGCCTGGAAATGAGCCACTGGAGCCGATGGCTATGGTGTCTCCTTCCTCTAATCCTGCTTTATGGAAGTAACGGACCATTACTGCAGAAAACTCAGGATTTAGAGTGCTTCTCTTTGCTCCTTCTTCTCCAGGAGTTGAAGTGAGCTCAGTAAACTCAGGGCCTAAAAGACCAGTCTTATTCAAGTCTGTCTCTTCTATTTCAATGCCTTTTTCGAGGATTCTATTTTTGATGTAAGCCTCAGCTCTTTCCATCCTTTTCATTGCATTACGCTGTTCTTCTTCAAATTCTGCAGCCTCTACATTTGCAAGAAATAATGTCAGAAAGAAACCGAGAATAAGAACAGCAAGTGACGCTATGAGATAGGCTTTCTTTATTTTTGTGGGTTTGTGCTTCATAACAACCCTCCCAGCATAGACATTAGCTTTACCACGATGGTCACTGCAGACAGGGCCGCAATAGTTCTCACTATTCCCTGTTTCTCCATATCCGATGCAATTAAGCCAGGGATTATATATCCGATTATTCTTAGATCAAAGGATAAAGATGAGAGAAAGAAGTAAGACTTTTCAACGATAAATACACCGAATATGGAGAGAAGGATTGAAAGCATAAAGCGTCTTCTTCCATAGAGAATAAGAAAGTGCCTTGAGAGTCTGAGGATCAACGCTATCAGAATGCTCATAAGAAGAGTGGATAAGATTCTCAAGGGCTCTCCTATCCAATAGGCAAGGTACCCTGCACTGATCATTCCTCCAGTGAGGATTCCTGTCAGTTCCATGGTCAAAAAGCTGAATATGACACTTAGTGCAACTGTTGAATATAGCATTAGTAATCCTCCCTTAAGAGAGAAATCAGCCTCTCTCCGTCTCCCTTGATGTTTCCTAGCCCAATAAAAACAGTGTTTTCTGCTGTCTTTATCTCTTCTGATAGCTTCTCTGGAGAAGAAGGAGAAGCTTCTATTTTATGTCGTGCTAAGTACGACGCAACTTTCTTTGGATAGTCACCAATAGTATAAACTTTTGGTTTCTTTTCTATTCTTTCCATCACTTCTTTCAAGAGTACAATCCTGTGTTCCCTGTCTTTTCTGTTATTGAATACTATGATTATTTCTTTATCTGGATGATTATTCTGGTTTTCTATTATTGAGGAGAGCATACACTCTCTATCATTGACGCTGAAAGAAGGAATAAGAATAGAACCATTTCTATTCTCGATCTCTTTCAATAAACCAATATCTGGGGGAATCTTGTCTTTTGCAGCAATAAGATATGATTCTTCGATATTTAAATCAGATAACACAGCCTTTGACAGGGCCCATGAAGAGGGATGGATGGGAATAGAGCCTGAAGGGGGAATGGTAGAAGTGTAATCGATTATCTTTACATTGAAACCAAAGCCATTATAGTAGTCGTCTGTGACATAGAGGGTGCTGTCTTTTGGAACACTTCTGGAGAGACACCAAGCTGTCTCTTCAAAGGTTTTTCCCATTTCAGGGACATGGTCTATAAATGTATTTGTGATTATAACAATATTAGGACGAACCAAGGTATCTCTGATAGTTCTTTGGTTTTCTTCCTGAAGAGCCATGCACTCTATGATTACTGCTTCGGCTCCTTCTTTTGTAGCTATCTCGAAGAAGGGAAGCATTTCCAGAATTCTTACTTTTCTTTTACGCTCAATTTTCTCGACTGAACCATCAGCGTGGATTATTTCAAGGCTGCTTCCACTAGTTCTGGCTACAGTCTTAATTCCATTTTCCATCAATGAATATGCAAGGAGCCTGGTGACAGTAGTTTTTCCTCTTGTTCCATTTACAAGTATCCTCAATTGGATTTTATCCACATTACTCTTATGGTGACGGTATTCAAATAAACCATAGACAATGAGACACATAAACAAGATGAAAACGATTAACATATTATGCCCTAAAGAATAGTACCATAAGAATTTGGGTCATGGAATAGGGGAAGGAAAATGAAAAGGTGCCCCGTGAGGAGCACCTTTAGTGTATCCACACTGATCAGTAGATCATGGAGTAGATCATTGCTTCCGCCTTTTCGACGAATGCAGCGAAATCTGCTTCAGAAACATTCTTAGCAGCCTTGATTGTGATGTTACCTGGCTGTGGGTAGGAATACTCTACAGCATTAGGAACAGCTGCCATAAGCTCTGTAGCAATTTCATCGATTTCTTCAGTGCTGAAGATGTCCAGGAACTTAAACTGGACAGTGTCGCCATCGAGCTGGAATACATAGTCATACCCCACGAGGCTGTAATTTGCTTCCGCTTTGACGGGTTCGCTTGTGCCAAGGGATGCACATCCTACTAGGCAGAGAGCGAGAGCCAACACAAGAACGGAAATCATTGTTTTTCTTTTCATTTAAATCTCC
>JALFYG010000140.1 GCA_022784805.1 Spirochaetales bacterium | reverse complement strand
TGCCAATCTTCCACAGTAATCCACCTTTATGCGCCATTCCTGTGTTCACCAACGAGTCAGGGAAAATGTCTTGGAGATTATATACAAATGGTACTTTCTTCTTTGATTTCTTACTGAGTTTTTTCGCAACTAAGCCACTTAATGCCCCCTGTGTTGGAGGTGTGCTATTTGAAAAGACTGAATCTATGTTTCTCTGTTTTACAGCTTTTTGGTATGTTCTTAGATTACACCAGAAATATCTGAATGCTCTAATCAATGGGTTCTTACCTTCTTGCGGTGCCCAGAACCTTTCTACTATAACTGAGCCATCATACTTTGACTCGCTCTTAATCCTTTTATATTGCTTTCTAACTTCATCACTAATTCCACGAGTAGGAGTAGGGCAGATAATATGAGTTTTATGACCATCTGCTATAAGCCCTTCAATCAAATCCTTCTCCAGGTGCGTATATGCAATTGTCTCTGGCTCATAATAAGCATCCAGAAAAAGTATGTTCATCATTTCTCTCCCACAAACCTATACTCATACATCTTGCGGCCTTCATCGGTCTCATACATTCTTTCTCGAACAAAACCATTCTTCTTATAGAAGTGAATAGCTCCATCATTATTGACCGCATCAGTTTCCAATGTAATATAGGCAAACTTGTTAAAGTCTACAATCTTTTTCAGCTCATCTATAAGGAGCGAACCTACACCCTTACTCTTTATTGTCGGGTCCACGCCAATCGACGATAGCTCAACGTACTTTTCTTCGCGCTTAACTTCGCTCGGTTTCAGAAATGCTTTGATGATGTGCATGAATGCAGATGGTCTCCTGAAGAACGCACCCACACTATACCAGCCAAACGGAATCAAGCGAGTTTTAATCATATATTTATAGAGGCCACTGAAGTTTCCTGAATAAGCAAGGAAACCAATAGCTTTCCCATTCTCTTCAGCTACCAGAAGTCCGGACTCGTCATGATCGCAATAAGAACGATACATCTGATTTAGGAAACCCCTGCCCATGAATGTGAGGAAGAAACCTGTGAACGTATTAAGATGTATTGAAACTATATCGTTGATAAGTTCCTTTTCCTCTGACTTCACTTCTCTTATTGCAATCATCCTTTATCCCCTTGCTCTTCTTTTATTCATACTCTGCTCTTCTGTTCCTCTTCGCTGTAATCTTTCCCCAACACAGCAAAAACGGTTCTGAACATCGTTTTAATCTCTCCTATAAAGGAGAATTCCTTAATGGACTGAAGGTTGTACTTCATCTTGCCCGGAAGAACATCTTCCACGTAGACTTTGTCCACATCCACAGCATTCTCTAGCAACTCCGCCTCGTCTTTATAACGAATACTAGCCTCGCTAGTAATCCCAGCAGGCAGAAGTAGAGTAGCGTAATACTCTGGTTTATACTTCTCCACATATCTCACAGCCTCTGGCCTGGTGCCCACAAAGCTCATATCTCCACTTATCAAGTCGAGGACTTGAGGGAGTTCGTCTAAACGACATCCTCTCAACTTCGCACCAACCTTCGTAATCCTACTATCATTACCGACAGTCACAGCTGTGCCAATCTTGTCAGCATTAGAGACCATTGTTCTGAACTTATGGATCTTAAAGTGCTTCCCATAAGTTGTGATTCGTTCCTGTCTGTAAAACACAGGACCTTCGGAATCGAGCTTGATCATCACAGCGATGATAGCCATGGGGATGGCAAGGATGATTAGAAGAATCAACCCTCCTACCAAATCCATCACCCGTTTCAAAACCATACCCAACTTCTTCTTTTGCAGCGCATCATAATATGGTCTGACTTCATCAGTCCGCATAAAATCAGGCAATTCTTCCCATCTCTTAAGCATTATCCTTTCTCCTCTTTATAAATAACTGGTGTGGCTGTGCACTCCGCGTGAAATCCTGGATAAACTCTCACATATGCTCGAATTGGCGTTGTTTCACTTAGTTCAAACTCGACTGTAGGATTCTTCCCTATATCTGGACATAGGACTTCATAACTCTTTGAGTTATTGTTGTAATACGCTAATTCGATACCTAGCAGACCGTCTGTGGTATCTTCTAATCCAGTCGCAGTATACTTACCTGGTTCAAGTTTTATATCCCCAATTGGCAACCATGACCTTTTATCGGATGTACCTTTAATTTGAATGCTACCGTCATTTAAATACTCGACATACACATCCGTATCCCAGGCGTATCCATTCTTGCCGTTCAGAACAAGCAGATTCTTTGTCCCATCTTCTCGGTCATGAAGTGCAGCTATTCTCACCATCTTCTG
>JALFYG010000137.1 GCA_022784805.1 Spirochaetales bacterium | reverse complement strand
AGTGAAGGCTTTCTCATCACTTATTCCAGGAGCATGTACTCCGACGCTGTAGCCTAGATAACAAATACAGAAAGGCTCATTGAGAGTAATCCACATATCAACATACTCTCCGAGTTCCCTATAAAGAGCCTCTGCATATCGCTGAAATAGATATGCCGTCTCTCTATTTGCCCAGCCTCCTTTTTCCTGTATCTCTGAAGGAAGATCCCAATGATACATTGTGCAGCAAGCCTTGATTCCATATTTATGGAGTTCATTGCAGAGGTCTTTATAGTATTGGATTCCTTCCTTGTTTACTTTATCTCCGCCATTAGGCATGACTCTTGGCCAAGAGACAGAGAATCTATAGGCCTTAAGACCAAGCTTTGCCATCAAAGCAACGTCTTCTTTCATTCTATTTACTTGGTCGGCGGCAACGTCTCCGTTTTCACCACACCATACTTTTCCGGGAATTCTTGCAAAATCATCCCAGATACAACTTGTTCTTCCTTTTCTGTCACCTTCCACCTGGTAACTTGCTGTGGCAGAACCTATGATAAAGTCCGAAGGGAAATTAGGTCTTTTCACACTCGTCCTCCTTTTATTCACCTAGAGTATGGAAGGAATGGAAAGAAAACAAAAGTAATTTCGTTTAAAAAAGAGTAAATAAAAGTTAGAGTGTGTGTATGACCAGTAGTGAGTTAAGAGAAGAATTAAGAAAAGAAGGAATTGGATTTGAAGAAACCTTTCATAAAGCTGTATATACATCCCAAGAGGGCCATATGCTCTCTCTTCCATATCCAGAGGCAGAGGCAAAGAATCTCTTTCTAAAGAAAAAGAACAACTATTTTTTGTTTACTGTTAAAAGCGAGAAGAGAGTGGACCTAAAGGCTATGGCAAAGATGGTGGGAGTGTCTTCCTTTTCTTTTGCTTCTTCTGAAGAGCTTTCATCTATTCTTTCTCTCTCTCCTGGAGCAGTGACCCCTATGGGACTATTGAATGATGAAGAGAAAAAAGTGAAGTTTTACCTTGATAATGATTTCAAAGAAGGGCAAATCTATGTCCATCCTATGGAAAACACATCATCTCTTTTATTGGATGCTTCATCTCTCTTTGGTTTCCTCTCTTCCCATGGAGCAGAGTGTAACTGGATCGATATTAAGACAAAGGAAGAGTGATATGGAAAAGACAGTTAAATTCTTTACCCAAGTGGACCAAGAGGCAGGAATTGCAAGTCTCACTCTCTTTCTCTATGGAGAGGGAAGCGCCAGGATTGCTTTCCAGGGAGAGGAGAGAGTCACAGAGCTGAAGAAAGAAGGAGTAAGGGAAGACTTCTTCATCCTTTCCATCAGGCTTTGGGATGGAAAAAAGAGCTCTGAGCTATATTCAATAGAGATTGATGGAGAAGAGTATAACTTTGGTTTACGCAGCTTTGGCCTGGATAAGGAAAGGGGATTCTTCCTTAATGGAGAGAGATACCTTCTCTATGGAGAAAACACTCTTATTACAGAGAGTCTCTCAGACCTTGATAGATGTGATAAAGAAGGAATAGTCGCCGCTTTTATATTCCCTCCTTCCTTCATTCCCACTAGCGATGAAGTAGCCTCTTTTTCTTCCCATCCATCTCTTTTCTTCTGGGGATACAGGGTAGAGAAAGAGAGCGAGGAAGAGTTAAGAAGACTCAACTCAATTCTCTACTCTTTGGACAAGACAAGGGCGACTATAGGAGTATTCAACACTCCCCAAGCGTCTTATTCTATATTTGATGTAAACATAGTCAACGAGGAACCGGAAGAGAAAAGAAGAGTTGTGGCACTAATGGACGGTGAGGGATTTAAACTATAAATAATGGGCGCTTTTCGCGCCCGAACTTTATGCAACAAATAGATAGATCATTGCGTAGTGGAAGAGGGTTCCTCCCATAATGAAGAGGTGGAATAGCTCATGGCTTCTGAAGTTTTTGTTCTTCTCTAATGCTGGTATCTTCATGGTATATATCAAAGCTCCGATAGTATAAGTGATGCCACCGAGCAAAAGGAGTGTGAATCCTCTTGGAGGAAGAGTGCGGTAGATATTGCCTAGTGACGGAGCACAAGCCCAACCCATAAGAAGATAGATTACAGATGACACCCACTTAGGGCAGTTGATCCAGAAAAGCTTCAAGATAAGAGCAGAGACAGCAAGAAGCCAGACAAAGCTCATTAGCCTGATTCCAC
>JALFYG010000131.1 GCA_022784805.1 Spirochaetales bacterium | reverse complement strand
TCCAAAGAGGAAACACCCTTGATTCCATTCTGCCTGGATAGGGTTATAGTAAGAGTGATGGCAGAAAGGTTGCGTGGGTTCACCACATAGTTGGAAGGGGATACTACGAAGGAGAAGTCCATAGGGCTGACACCCTGCAACAAGAACGGCTCCCCATCAAGTCCGACCTTAGCCCAAAGATAATTGTATTCCTCAGTCCTATCGGCCATGACTTCAGCCCAAGACTTCATCCAGTCCTGCATACCGAAGTCACCCACGGGAAGATTCTTGAACAGCATCCACTTTCCACCTAGTTTCCAAAAAGCCCTCTTCTTCGGCTTCAATTCGGTTTCGGAAGAAGACCATAGGTAGAATATATCGTTTCTGCTCTCCCACTGTTCCCTGGAGCCTGTATATCCGTTCCTCTTTGCGTTTTCGTATGGGTCTAAAATACTAGGACTCTGCACATTGTTCTGTACCAATGCAGGTTGCTCATAGCTCCAACCATCAAGACTTACTGCGGTAATCTTCGCCCAAAGCTCATCGCCATAAATAATAGACTCTTTCTTTACTATAACGGCGTTGATGATGTTTCCGCTCTTATGCTGAATTTTTACCTTGTCTCCTAGAGAGTGGTTCTCCCATCTCTCAGTCCATGTAGAGGTATCGGAGCCAAAGCGCTTTTGGTTCATCAGAAAAGATGCTAGAGTCTTTGCAGTCTCCGTGTCTGCAATATATTTGGCACTGTACTCTTCGGGATCCTCACAATCCAATGGCATGACTATACGATACTCTGCATCGGAGTAATAGGTGTCGCCACTTATAGAGAACTGCGTGATGTTTACTGATTTTTCAGTATTGTTCTTAAAACAAAGCCATGCCTTTCTTGGATAGAAAGCACCACCACCAGGGTAAGTAAATCCACCTTCTTTGGATATGAATGTTTCATTAGAATACCAATCACTGACACCTTTGCCATTCATATCAGAAGCTATGATGGTGACCTTTGTCGATGCAGGGTCTACATAGAAGAGGTTGATATGGTTGTTTGCTTTCCTTGTGTTGCCTATAAGAGTGCCGTAATCAAGGTTGCTTGCCTGATATTCCTCAAACGCTTTTGTTATATCCGAATCGAACGGATAGTAGACGCCGGGGGCGATTTCATCGCCTTTTAAGAATAAATCTTTTTTTTCCAGATTTATATCATGATAATATACAGTCTGATCCTTAGATATCTTCAAGTTGCCGTATGATACGACTACTCCATCCTTTGCAAACTTTGTTGTGGTTGACTTCAGTTTGCTTTGGACGTGGTAGTTGACTGGGATGTCGGAAAAAGCCTTGGATTCATCGTTTACCTTGGAGATGTAGATTTTGTTGCCGTTGTGGTCAAACGACAGCGTACACCCTCCCATCTCCATCAGAAGGGTGTCTATCTTGTCTCTCCATGTATCAGAATCTTCGTCTGTGACTACAAAAGGCACTTCCAGCTGTTTTCCGCTTATTGAAGCTTTCCATTCGACAATCAAGCCTAAACCTGCTTCAGCTACACATCTCTCTACAACGTCCTTTACTGTTGCAGGATAGAGTACAAAATTGGCCTTCGGCTTTTTGCCTAACTTGTCTATCGGAGACTTTGCCGTAATTGAGATAGAACCAGGAATCTTTGACGACTCGATGGAAAGCTTACCTAAGTCGAGGGAGCCTCTGAATATAGTCTTGGACTCGTCTGCATTGAGAGCCTCAAACTGAATTTCCTTTTGTGGAAAAGACTGCTGCGCCTCTACAATCTTGGATACGATGTCGGAAAGCTCTACAACATTCCTGTCGTTGAATATGAGCTTGCATGATGCGGTATCGACTGCACTCTTCCATGCAGTCGAACATAAATTTTCAGCGAATGTAAATGACATCTTGGATGTGTACTTGTTCATCCACACCCTGACGTCATCTATAGTAAGGTAGATGTTGTAATATGCTTTCATCCGTCAACTCACCAATGTATTTACACTATAAAGGCCATGGCCATTGTTATAGTCATCAATGCCCTTCAGGAATTCCACCAATGTCATTCCTTCAGGAACCTGCACGGTCAAGTTGTTGACGTTTACGTAAGATCTGTTTCCTGTAGTATATGATACACCATTCGCAAGGCTCTGTGTAGTGTATCTATCCATGCCAGTCCATTTATTGTAAGTCTCCTGGTTAATCTCCTTTGCCAACAAGAGTTTCTTGTAGGTGTCGAAGTCATTGTCGGAGGTGTTGTCGGCGATTTCCATACTATAGCCGAGAATCTTTTCTATAGTATCGTTCGTTTTATTAATTTTATCCTTGAATACTTGCCCTGGGTTTTCGTTTCTCCAATCAATAAATCCCCAATCTGCTTTACCTCCTCCAAACCAACCCACTACAGTATTTACTGCATCTTCAATCCATCCTAAAGCCCAGCCCATCGTCCACTTTATTGAAGAAGCTATAGCTGAGAACGTAGCATCAACAATACCAAACAGACCTGCAATAGCAGCAGAAATGCCTTGCAATATAGGAAAGAATGGGATCAGCACCGACTGTGCTAGATTAGATATTATGCTAGACAACTGGTCAATAAGAGGAATAATAGGCTCCAAGAAAGCGTTCAATACAGGGAGAATTGAATCGGTCAATATTGAAGATAATCTTGTAAACGCTTCTGTTTGAGACACAATTTGAACTAAAGTTGACAACAAATCAGGCATCCCTTCAGAACCAAAAGAAGAAATCAAAGTGCCGAACTCACCTAAAGAATCTGAAGCCTGAGTACCCAAATCCTCCCACTTCTTCTTCATTTCCTGCTCTGCATTGTATTCGTTGGTGGCTTCTGTAAGTTTAGTAAACGCTTCTATCTGTGCATTTATTGCAGAAATGATATCTTTGTCTGTAACCCCCTCCAACATTCTGTTCAAATCGTCAATAGTCTTCTCGAACTCAGACATGCCCATTTGTTCCAATTGCTTTGTGTAGTCGGCAGTACCCGAAGATAGGCTTGAAAGCAGGTCTTTTTTCTTTATGTAGTCGTCAATCTGTTTGTTTGCGTTCTTCCATTCCTCTGCTATAAATTGCACATCTTCTTCTTGGTATTTGCCGGAGTTTACGGATATCTCATACAATTCCTTATATGTATCCCTTCTCTTTTCCAATGTCTCCAAGAAAGGGTCTGAGGAAAAAGTCTTCTCTATTAATGACAATCCCAAACTATCTATATCTATCTTTGCTTCACCAAGTCCAAAGAATAATGCATCTTCTATTGTTTTTTTAAATGCCTCTTTGTCGGTTATTCCGTTTGCATTTGCTTCATCAAGCGCTTTTATGAAGGTATTATAATAAGAAACATTTGTAAGGTCGACACCTTTTATGGCCTGTATCTGTTCAAAAAATGAATCCGCTTGGTTGGCTTTAGAAAGAAGATTGTTTATGTCCTCCTCTTCTTTTTTTATTTCTTGAAGTTTTAATAGATAGTCTGAGGCATAATCGACGGCTTGTATCCAGAAGTCCGAATCTATAGCACCTCCGCTTTTTACAATATCAGCAAACGTTCTTGTTAAATCAGGTACGGTCGCCCCATATTCCTGTATTGAAATCATGAGGTCATTCAATACTTTTAATTGCTTTTTTTCTGAAGATGCATTTACGTATGCCGTATTGGCAGCATCAATATAGCTTCGGAATCCAAGATAATTGCTTTGGTTGACTATCTCTCCGTCTTTACCGAACGTTGCATATTTGGTATCAAGAGCCTTCTTCTCCTCCACCATCTTTTGCTTTTCGTTCCATGTCTGCTGTGCCGTGAACACCTCCAACATTACAGTCTTCAGTTGCATCCACATCTTTATAACAGGGTTGAGGCTGTTCCCTAAATTCTCTTGGAATTTTATCATGGCTTCCTCGTATCTCCTCTGTACGGAAAGCATGGTATCCCACTCTCTCTGAGTAGCACCGATAGCGTTCTTTTGTTGCTCAAGAGCCATCTCAGCCCTTGTGGTCATCTTCGCTAGTTCAAGTTCCGACCCTGTAAGGTTGTCCAAGCCCTTCTTTGCAAGTTCTGCATTAACGGCGCTCTCCCTTACAATGGAGCCGAATGTACGAAAGTTTCTAAGGTTTCCTGCCGCACCGCTCATGAAGTTCTGAGCGAACTCCTCAAGGGACATATTGATATCTTTAAAAGCTATAATATCTTGAAATTGAGAAATCCATTCATAAGCAGTTTCAAGAGATTCTGTTGTGTACATCCCTTGCGCCTGCAATAAATCTCCAACTGTAGAAAGCGAAGAAGCTGCTGTAGATGTAGCAACACCAAGTTTCGAAGCCAAGCTTATAGCCTTACTCATTGCGTTGCTTGTTTTTCCAAAGACAGTATTAAGTTTTGAAAATTTTTGTTCTGCTTCTGCAGCGGCTTGAGAGGCCTCCTTCAAAAGGTTCTTCAATCCGGCGATGGAATTGATTACGTTCATAATCACACGGAACTGAAGGACGTTTTTTGTAGTATCAAACAGCTTCGACCAATAACTCGATGCTTTTTTTGTATTTACGGCCAAATTGGTTGCAGCTTTTGATACTTTCTCTACACTCTTGGTTGTATTTTCTATGGATTTGGATTCGTTAGTAATCTGCTCTGTAGCTTTCTGTATCTGTTCAGCCACCGATGCATACTGCATCTTGATGTATTCAAGAGTCTCACTTCCAAAAGCCCCGCCTTTCGTTATGACGGACTCCATCATGGCTTTCCATGCTTTTAATGCAGCTTCATTTTGACTTATTGCAGGATTGAGTTCATTCATAGAGATGGCGTATCTATTAACTACATCGTTCATTTGTCTGAACGCATCAGCCATTCCAGCAGTTCTTTCAATTCCGGATTTCAAATCCTGTTCAAGCTTAAGAGTTTGAGAACCCAGGGATTTAATATTTCTCTCTGTAGCATCGATTGTATCCAACGCTCTTTTTCCATCAGCCGTTATAATCAATCTAAGTTCGTTCTTTGCCATGTTGCTTCTCCATCTCCCAACATTGCCATTGGTTATCTTCTGAAGTAAGAATCTTTAATGCTTCTAGGACAGTAGGTCTTTCATCTCTAGTTCCTTTTCCATTGGGCAAGACCTTAAATACAACCCAATCGGAATATAACGAGAAAGCGATAGACAGAAAATCAGTGCGACAATTAGTTATATCCTCCCAGGAAAGTTCAAGGGGAACGATAACGCCTTTCTCGTCCTCAATTCCCCTTAAGTCACCTTCATAGGTAATACCCAATATTTTGTCAGCTTCAGGCTGATCATTCATGGATAGCAAGCCCGCTTTCATAGCCTGCCATCCACATATCAGTTTTTTCTTTCTGCCTCAGTCAAAGTGTAGCTTTGAATCAAGTGGGCACAAGTGGATGAAATGATTTCAGAGAACGTAGGATTTGGAAGTTTTATCAATGTATCTACATTGCAGACAATTTCACGTCCTTCTTCATCCTCAATAGTTATACCCTCTACAGACTTGACCTTCTGTCGAAACATCTTTTCCATATCAAAAGACTTATCATCTGCTGAAATATACTTTGACATCTCTGCATTTCTAATATGCTCACAGACAAGCTTCACATCCGGATATTCTTCCAAAGGGTAGAAGTCGTGGATCAACTCCACATCCAACTTGCCTGCATCGTTTACCTTGAAATTCTTTGTCTTGATTTTCATGTTTTATCCCCTCCAAAAATTATTTATGCAATATTTGCGTCTTTATCCATTCCTGCTCTGTTTGTAGAAAGGAGCTTGACGAATGAAAGTCCTTTCTCCATCTGTACAGTAGCCGCCTCATATCCGTTCTCATCTGTAGCATTTCCTGTAAAGTCAATATCGAAGGACTGTGAAGAGCCGTAAGAGGAACTGTGATTGTTGGAAGTAAACAAACAAGGTACAACATCGAATTCGATTGTATCGTCAGCTACAGCATTTCTTGCGTTCCATGCAAAGAGAACTAAATCCTTCTCTGTAGTAGAACCTTTGATGATTGTAGGTTTTCCCTCTGCATCAATCTTAATGATGTTTCCAAATCTCTTCTTGATATAGTTGGATGCATAACCCTCGCCGTCAACAGAGAAAGAACAGGAAATCGAACCGGAGATTGATACAAGACCGTCACAAACGTTATTAGTAGCGGCGTCTGCATCTACAGTTACATCCTGAGTATTCTTACTCTTATTGAGAGACTTATCTTTTGCCATACCAATAAAGATGGTCTTGCAAAGTCTGTATTTATCTCCCTCCTTAAGAGTCAAATCCTTTGATACCAGCAAAGGCTTGTTAATCATCTCTTTATCTTCGCCAAAACCAGATCCAGATGTTGCCATTCCTGTGACAACTACTACATTTCCTGCCTTAAGGGATGTTGAAGCACCGGATACTGTAGTGTCTTCTGCAGCTACATCAAGAATCCATGCAAAGCTATTTCTCCCATCCATTGCCTGTGATTTCATATTTCACTCCTTCCGATGCTTAGAACCAACCTGCATCGGTTTCATCTTCGAGCTTCGATGTGACCAAGAGGACGAACCCATTCACCGGTTCCCCCTCGTCCATTCTGCAAAGCACTGAATTGGATATCTCCGAATACTTGCCGAACGTCGTCTCATGAAGCCATTCGATAAGCGTTGAATAATAGTCCAACGCCTCCATTGCACCCTCTTCAGTTGCATTGCGATTGCAGTACATCTGAAAGGTAGTCATTATCTCCGAAGCTTCATTTGATTCTGAATATGTAGACCCTGATGAAGCCGTAGGATATATCGCCAATGTGAGAGGCTTTTTCTCTATGGAGAACAAGGATTTTGCAATATTTACCTTCTTCATCCCCTTCTCTTCGAGATAAGAGTTGAACCCTTTCATCTCCTCCCACATATCCGTGTAAAATTCTTTAGGTGTCATCTGCTGATTCCTTTTGATATGGCTTCTTGCCATTTGGTAAGAGCCTCTGTCTGGGATTTATCCATAGTCTCTTCTGCCATCTTCTTGTACTTGTAGAAGAAATTTCTTCCTTTTCTCCTGTCTCCCTTTGCGTAAGAACTCCAAGAACCTCCTCCGTCATAAGAGAAGGGAAGAGAGCCTTTAGGAAAATTGACGTCCTTGTCAAAAAGATTTGCTATATTAGAAGTAAGCCTTGCTGCGGCTCTCGTCTTATGTGGATTGTTTGAATCTGGCCTTTCAAAAAATTTGAAGTTCTCCAAGCCATAATCGGCAACACCACCTTTAGCTTTTCTACCATGAGTCTTGAAGGATTTGGTGGTACTATCCCAATAGGAATCCGTCGTATGATAACCGGGGTTCTTAGTCTTCCAGTTTCTCCAGTAGTATTTGCTACCTTCTCCAAGATCCAATCCGGCACCCATCTTTTCGATTTCGTATGCGGCACCTCTGGAATTTTTTGAAACCTTGCCGACTAAGTTTTCGACTAGCCCGAAAGTGACTGTTTTGGCATTTCTCAAATAATCGGCAATCTCTTTGTTTTCAACCTTTATATTGATACCGAAATGCTCAGCCATCCACCGCCTCCTGGTCTTCAACCTCCTGCAGCTCAAATTCCATATCTCCGTTCTCTTTTCCGATTACTGTGTAGATACGGAACCTTCTGTTCCTTTCAGGAAGATGAAGTGAAGATCCGATAAGTTTCTCCTTGACTGGTTTCTCCAACTTTCCATCAAGCTGAACCAATGGGAATCTGAAGAATTCCCTATCTACATACATCTTAGGGGCGTATGCTGCAGGAGAATCTTCACTGAAAGTACCGGAGATGAATATACCTCTAAGAGATATATCCACCCCCTCTACGCTCAATACGGCGTCTTCTGCGAATATTGAAGAGGACATTAGAAGATTCCATTGGTCATCAAAAGGAAACGCCATATGACACCAACTCCTTATGCAGTGATTCCTGTCATGACGCCATAGTGGTCGATGCCGTCAAGGAGTGCTGCCGGTGCGGTCTGCCCCTGCACGTAGGAAGTGACGAGTGCGCCTCTTTCCTTTGCGTATGTGAGATATGTCTCCGCTACGGCTTCCTTGCCCTGTACTCCGTTCTTGTTGACGAGGACACCTGTGTATCCCATTCTTCCGATTGCTGTTGCAGGGAGGAGGATAGCCTTGCCCTGTGGCAGATACTCCGTATGGGTCACGACACCTTCTGAGCTTCTTGTGGTATAGAAGCCTGCATAGATATATACGTCTACAGGGCCACAGATGAGACCGATGATTGTTCCGACCTTGGCAACGCCGTTCGGCATGACTGTCTCAGGCATTACGGAACCGACCTCGACCCTCTTCTTATCGAGCATGGTCTGCCATGCAGAAGATGCTGCGAGAGCAGCGCCATCAGAAGGATTGAGGATAATTCTCTTGAGTGTTACACCCTTCTGGAAAAGGGTCTTTGCAGCTGCATTGATTGTCTCGAAAGGCTTTGCTATGAGATTTGCACCTGCGATTGAAAGCATACTTGAAGACATTGGGAATGACTGTTCTCCACCGCTTCTTGTAGTGAATTTGCCGTTTATGGCACAGTCCCATACCAACTTCTCCTTGGCTACTCTGAATCCCTGTGCAATGGCATCTCTCTTGACGGATGCCAATTCAAGTTGTCTTCTCTCGACTGTCCAAGGATTATTGAGAGGTTCGTTGAAAAGTCTCTTTTCAGCGGCGGCAAGGTCGATTACGTCTTCGTCGAAGTAATAAGCAGAACCAATCAACTTGGAGTTGAATTCGACTCCGTAGTTTACTCTTCTTGGGTCGAGTCCCTTGACGGCTTCATCAGGAAGGGCCACGCTTGAAAGCTGAGTTGAATAATCGATGTAATCCTGTGCTGTTCCGATTGAAGGATTTCCAAAAAGTACGTCCTGTCCAAATGTGTAGTCTTCTAGAGGTTTTGACACCTTTACCTGTGTCTGAATAAGGCCCTGGGTCAACTGATCATAATTAATTGCCATACTTCACAACCTCCTTCTTGTAGTCGTCAAACACGATTGCGCTTCTGTTTGCACTATACATGCGGATGACATCATCACCGATTTTGTCGGCTCCGATTCCGGCATCCCTCACGGCCTGGATGAAGACGATACCGCCCTCGATTACCCTTGCGGTTGAGCCTGTGGTCTTGAGTGAAGCCTCTTCACCGAGGATACCTACATATCCTGACTCTGTGATTCCTGAAGCTGCTGTTGCGACCGGATAAGCCTTGTAGCTTCCGTCTTCCTGTTTGAATACAAGATGCCCGGGCTTTGCCGCGATTGTGCCTGCCGAAGCCTTGACTGTGACATCCCTGCTTCTCAATGTTTCAGCGACCCATTTCGGGCGGGTCATGCTGATGGTAGTTACGTCTGCCATTATTTGTTCTCCTTATCCATTTCCTTTGCCGCTGTAAGATAAGGATTTTCCTCAATCGAACTTCTCTTTACTGCGGCTTCGTCTGTGTCTTCAGCCAAGGATTCCAACTCAGCTTTTCTTCCTGCCTGAATCTCTTCCTTTGAACTCTTCATAGCCTTTACGACATCAAGAGCTACGGCTTCGGCACTACGCCCATCTTCGACTGCAGCGTTGACGATTGAGTCCACCGCTTCAGATCCGTTCCTCAACTCCCCTAGAGCAAGGATTCTTTTCCTCTCCTCGTCTTTTGCTGTCTTGACGGCTTCTGCCATCAAATCAGGCTGAAGGGAGCAAATAGCGTTGAAGGTTTCCCTTCTCTGCTCTTCAGACATAGCGTTTACATCCATGTCATCTCCTTCGCCCCCGTCACATAGAGGGCTTGTTGTATTTCCACTTTCGGATTTGATTGATTCATTGGTGGAGGAGGCACATTTTTTCTTCTTACCTGAAGCTTCGACTTCGGCATCTTCTATACCTAGTTCCTCCAAAGTCTTGATGCCATCTACCATCCCAGCAGATACGGCATCATTTCCCATGAAAGTGCCACCTTGCCCGAAATTCTTAAGGGCATCGTCGTATGAACACTTTCTTCTTTTTGCTACATACTTAAGGTATTTTTCTCCTAGAGCATCCACTTCAGCCTGAAAAGCCTCAGCTTCAGCTTCATCGGTGATTACCGAACAATTCTTTTTAGGACTGCACTTTGAGCGGAATATACGATGAATGAATCCGTTCTGCTTGTAATAGTCCTCTCCATAATCGACAGCGTGTGCATAACAACCACAAGAGCCTACTTCGGCATCCTCCATCATATAGATTTCATCACATGCAGTTGCTATGGCGTATGCAGCGGAACAAGCCATGCCTGTGACATATGCAGTACATTTCTTTTTCTTGGATGCCTTTTCTATATATCTGCAAGTATCGAAAAGCCCTGCAACTGCACCACCCGGAGAATTTATCATAAGGACTATGCTGTCTACTTTTTCCATAGACAAAGCGTCTTCAATCATTCCTGTTATATATGAATAAGGATTCCAATCGCCGAGAGTACCTACTACTGGAATCACGGCGGTTCCATTATCCATGACAGACCAACCGAAATCTGTGTAAATTTGATTGCTTCTAGGACTTTCCATACTGAAGCCCTCTTCCCTCAAAAACATCTTCCTGTATGTTCCACGTAGATTACTGTTCATCTTCCTCTCCCTCTTCTTTTAATTGATTTGAATTGCTTTGAATGTTTGTATCAGGAGCGTTTTCCATTTCCGCTTTTATGCGTTCCTGGACTTCTTCGTAATCGAGTCCAAATAATTGTCTTGTCGCATATTCCTTGGAGCAGATACCCATGTTTATAGCCGTCTCATAAGCCGATACTTCCTTAGTCGGATCTACCTGCGGAGACTTTACACCAGTCCAAGTGACACCCATCAAAGCTTTTCTCTGCATTGCCGTGAGAGACTCCCATTCAGGGCAATCTATGTTTCCGGTCAAAATTCCATATTCGATTATTTGATTCCATGTAGGAGTACAGAACTTCTCCGAGAACTCCCTTCTGATGATTGAGAAATTTATATCCGTGGCATTGATGGAAGCTCTTGATGCAGAAAATGACGCATCGTAGGTACTCATAGCCACTTCGTAGGACATGCCCAATGAAGATGCTACAAGACCTATTACAGACTTCATATAGGCGTTGAAATCATCTCCGAGAGCTTGCCTCTGCACTGGATTTGCATGCTCCCCTTCTTCGAGGGAGACTACGTTTCCTGCAGCCAAATCCACTACTGGAACTCCGGTTTCATCTTCTTGTGTATTCGCCCCGCTTTGAGCCAACCTTTCTGCAAAAGATGAAGTGACATCAGGCGAATCGTTCGCCTTTTCAATAAAGAGGGTGAAGATTGACTGTGTTGCAGACTGCACTACGTGGTTCTTCATGTATGAATAGACATCCAAGATGACATCTCTTACACACATCAGAATAGGAATACCCCTGACCATAGATGCATCTGTCTTCTGAAGCTGAATCAAATCATATTCGAGACGACCTTTTGACGTTCTTCTCGACACCCTCTTCTTGTTTGAAGTTTCATTGAGGTATTCATCGGTTACTACAAGATGGTAGGCGACCTCTCTTCCTGTAGTCTGGTCTATCTCTACACCACCGATAATTTTCTGTGTATCTATGTTGTTGGGGCTTCTTACGGCTTTACCGGATATCAACTGCATATATGGAACTACAAGGCCGTTCTTTAGTTTTCTATATCCCCAATGGGCTAGAAAATCTCCATCCTTTAGAGCCATTTTGCAGGCTATCTTCTCCAAGTCTCTGTAGTTGTCCTTGCCGTAATAGTCGTAGTCGGCAGAACCGGTTGTAATTCTCCAAAAAGCTTCAGCTTGCCTCTTGAATTCATCCAATCTCTCAGGAGTCCATCCGAGTATATCGCTCTCAGGGGAACACATAGGAGTAAGCCCTTCTCCGATTACCCTTCGCACCATCATATCGACCATAGTCTTTCCGATGGCATTGTATGAGTAGAGCATTTCAGATTCGGAATTCATCTTTCCCTGAGTCCATGAATAACCCTGGTTAGGATCCAAAGGAAAATATACCTGCACGCTTTTTGGAATATTGTTTTCGGGGACGTATACTGAACTCATCTCATCACCCCGATTCTTACGATATGACATGAAGTGCCGTCCAATTCTGATTCAAGCTTCTCGATACGCTTCTCCAAATCGCACTTCTCCTTGTATATTTCGGCAACGTTTGCATTAGTCAAAGACCTTTCAGACATACCGTCCGAAGATCTCCAGGATTGAGCCTGCAAAGCCCTGGCGTAGGACTCATCGACCTTTGCCAACTGTTCCTTCAACTCTGCAAGCTTCTTCTCTTTTTTTGCCGTAATTACATTTTTATCGTACATACTTGATAAAATTATCATTCCGACTTAGGATTATTAGGAATAGGTTAGATATAAAGTTTGAAAAACATTACAAAAGGAGATACAAGTGTCGGCAGGTAAAGCAAAAAGGATGCTTATCCATACCAAACAGGGTGACGAATGGACTACAAGAGAGTTCCTTTCCATTGCCGATGCAAAGAGATACCTTAGAGCCAATGGAACGAAATTCAAGGACGAATACGCTTTTTATACTCAAGATTTCGGAACAATAGTCAATGATGACAAGTTGATAGAAATAGAAGAGGCTTTTGAGGATGAAGAGAAATTTGAATTCTTCGGTAAGGTTTACATTCCTTTGTCCTCATGGTGTCTTAAGAACGGAATAGATTACAAGACAGGTATATCTTTATCCGCATCGAAGAAAATAAATACTGTGAAGATAGGAAGAAAAGGAAGGATATTCGTAGAGGAGAGTCCTATAAATCTTCCATATAAAGATAGGGCGATAAATGTCGATGGAGTAAGCTATATCCCATTGTCGTTATGGGCTGAAAGGAATGGAGTCGATTACAACAAAGCCCATTACTTATGTAGAAAGGATTTGTTGAAACACATTGAAATACCTAGAAACAAACTTAGAAAGATTTATGTCGATGAGAGGGTGAACTATGGAAAGGAATGATGTCATAAGAATTGATGGAAGAGAGTGTGTATCCATAGAGGAGTTTATAAGACGTGTAGATACCTCTCGTCAGACTTTGGAAAAGAAGATAAGGCTTGGAATAATTCCTATTATACATCCCGATGGAAAGAGATTCCGCTATATAGATTGGGAATTGGGCAGCAAGGCATGGAACATGAACCCTCCTAATAGGAAGATTGTAGATTCTCAAAGAAAAGCCAAGAAATCAACAAAAAAAGATGCCTACATGAATCCAGAAGGAAATGCAGGAAAAGCAAAGATATCATCTCCTAAGCTTTCTGAAGTCAGTGCCGAAGATGAAAAAAAAGAGAAGTTGATAGACCTCTCAGAGATAGATCCGAAACTCCTGAAGGACTGTATGTCTAATGGTGTGGTCGATTGGGATCTTGCGAAGAAGAAAATAACTGCAATGACATACGCCTATGACTTGGATGTAAAGAAAGGAAAATACGTAGAAAAGGCTGCGGTACAGATGTGGGCTATAAGCCTTTCCAAGATAATAGAGTCGAATCTATCTTCCATACCAAACAGATATGCATCCATTTTGGAGGCCGAAGTCGTCTCGATAGTCAGAAAGCTTACAGGAAAAATAGTTGAAGTGCCAGATGAAGACAAAAGCAGGATAAGGGAGAGCATGGATAATGTAGCACCCGAAATATTTAAGTCAATACAAAAGAGTCTGGAGGAGTTTGATGACGGACAGTAGCCTTTGGTTGAAGAATATACTTATAGATGCTTTTACTCCAAAAAAGAAAAAGACCATAACTGAGTGGCTGGAGTCTCCAGGATTGATATTGCCTAACAATACCGCCGAACCTGGAAAAATCAATATAGCAAGAACGCCATATATGTTTGACATACTCGATAAAATGTCACCTGAGAATCCTACAAAGGAAGTTATATTAGTGTTCGGTTCTCAAATGGGTAAGACTACAATTGAAAATGCAATCATGTGTTACTACATGGAGGAAGATCCTTCTCCGATGGCGTTTGCTTTCTCCGATGACGGAAACTTAGGTGGATACATAAAGAACAAGTTTGACCCATTGTTAGCGGCTAACCCTAGAATAAAGTCGCTTCTAAGGTCAGAAGGAAGTGGTAGTGCCGATTCCATGAAGTCAAAGATATTCCCTGGGGGCTTCATCAAGTTTCTTTCAGGAAAATCTGAATCGTCCATGCGTTCCGACTCCGTAAGAGTAATTATGGCTGATGAGGTTGATGGAATGGGGCAGACGAAAGGTGGAGACGTAAGAGGGCTTCTTAGAAAGAGGACGAACACGTTCAAGGAACGCTCCAAGATATGCATGAGTTCGACTCCTCTTAATGATGGAATAATCTACAATTATCTACATGAATCCACGTATAACAAATTCTATGTTCCATGTCCTAACTGCGGAAAGATGATAACGCTTTCAAGGGATACCCTTAGATGGAAGATGGAAGATGAATCAAATACTGTCATAGACGCTTGGATGGAGTGCCCTGAGTGCAAAGGTACGATAAGAAATGAGGATAAGGTGTCCATGTTGCCGAAAGGTGAATGGAGAGCCACTAACGCAAAAGCAGACCCTTCTGTGCAGGGTTACTATCTTCCTTCCTACTACACTCCCGTAGGTTGGCTCAGTTGGAAAGACTGTGCCAAGGAGCTTGTAGAAGCTCAGAATTCATCGGAAGACCAAAGGGATGACAGACTATCAACTTACACAAATACACTCGAAGCTATGCCATATATAAAAGGTGGAGTTGATGAACAGGAATGGAGGGCTTTATATGAAAAAGCCAAGACCTCGAAATACACAAGAGGAAAAATACCTAGTTGGGTCAACTTCCTCACCACCGGTTCCGATGTACAGAAGAACAGATTCGAGATATCACTATATGGATGGGGGAAGATGGGTCGTTCAATCGCAATAGACCATTGGATTGTTCCAATAGGAGAAAATGAGATAGACGACCCCAATTCGAACGCTTGGTATACATTCGAAGAGACTGTATTGAAATCCGACTTCACAAGGGATGATGGAATACATATGCAGACAATTGCCAACGCTTTGGACTCCTCTTACAAGACTGAAAACGTAAACGATTGGTTTCTCAGTCTTCCCGACAGCCTTAAGGATAGAATGTATATAGTAAGAGGAAGAGACAATCTTGACGGGCTTATGCCGATAAGAAAAGACCTGAAGAGGAAGAACGGAGGAGATATGTTCTTTTGGGCTGTTCCTGTATCCAACTTGAAGCATAATGTTTTTGACCATCTCAAAGCTTCTATTGATGACAAGAGGGATATCTCCTATAGAATGGAGTACCCGAACGACTATAATGTAGATTACTACCAGCAGCTTTACTCTGAGCAATATGTGAAGAATAAGGGAAAGAAGAAATGGGAGTGGGTCAAGATAAGAGAAAGGAACGAAATATTAGACTGTACCGTATATAACCTCTCCATGTTCTATCTGATGGGTTTCGGCAGATGGACTGTTGAGCAATGGGATATGTTCGACAAACAACAGAAATTGAGTGTCCTGGATATGGCGAAGATGTCACTGTCAAACCAAAAGAAGAGAGGAAGAAGAATATTGAACCAAGGAATAAAAATCTGATTCCATACTTCATTGATTGTAAACCGATTTACATAAGATTCAAAAATAAAAAAAGGAGGAAAGTAAAAACCATCCTCCACCAAAACAAAAATTTTAAAGAAGTAATTATATTTTATCTATAATGCCGATACAGTCAATATGGAAGACTCGATTTTTCTCGAATATATCTTCGATATAAGATCTGTGACAGGAAGAAGTCTCGAAGCGACCATGTGCGTATATCTTCTTTGCATCTTACTTTGGTCTTGATGCTCCCATGAAAGATACTCTGCAACCATGTTTTCTGAAACCTTCCCTTCCTCTACACCTTGCTCTGCAAGAAGATTTGTATTTAGTGCATGTCTAAGCTTATGTGGCGAGAGCATGGCGAACGCCTCTTCGTCCTCAAAGATGACTCCATCAATCTTCGCATTGTCCTTTAGTCTTTCAAAGAACTGTACGAATCTCGTCTTTTTATAACCGGGGAAAAGCGGAGCTTCGGGATCCTTCTTTATATAAGGCTTCAATATCGAATACAATTCCTCGCAGATTGGGATTGAACGGCAAAGATTCCATTTCGGTTTTCCAATTTCATTCCATGATTCATCTTTAAAAGCCCTATTCACCTCTATATAGTGGAAAGTCCTACCTCTATATATGCCATTGCAAATCTGCCCTGATGTCAATGCGGCCGCTTCTGCCCTTCTCATCCCGGTATAAGCCAAAAGGCAGAACATTGTATAATCCTCTTCCATCCTTCCCTCTCTTAATGATTCCGTCTTCCCATTGCATGCAGGGTACGAATATCTGAAGAGGTTCGGTCTTGAAATTATCTCTGCGATATCATTTGGAGTCATTGGTATTACTTCTTTCTCCTGCTCCACTTTGATATCACTCATACCGATTGCAGGAGAGGCGTCAAGCCATCCTTGTTCCGAAGCATAGGTAAGACACCTCTTGAACTGAGAAAACATCTTGTTGGCCTTTGACGTATTCCCCCACTCCTTGTGTATCATGGTCATTATCAGCTTGCAGTCCAATCTTGTGAGTTTATTCAGCTTTATGCTCCATACCATACTCTTTGCCTTAAGCATAGAAAGCAAATCCCTCATGTTTCTTGCAACTTCTTCAGAGTGTCTCTCCCCGTATGATTTGCCTGTAATCTTGGAGTCCAACCTTTCGGGATTCCTCTTCGAGTCAGAGAATATCGAAATAAGATCTTCTATTGTCTTGGGATTCCTTAACAAGTCTTTAGTCAGCTTGAAGTGATTCTCCAATTCCATTGCAACCGACTCATCCCTGGTATGTGTCGAGTAAGTCCTCCACTTTCCGTTTTCATCCTTGTAACGGAAGTACCACAGTCCATCATTCTGCTGATACATAGCGAAACCCTCCGTAACCTTTGCCAATATATACAAAGGTACAGGAGGTACTTACAGTATGTATAAGTCGTTACAATGTAACGAATTGTTTCACTAGCGGCGGACGGGAATCGGACCCGCGTGACCCACCTTGGCAAAGATGACCACCACTAATCACGTTTATACATAACTATATATCTTTATATATGTTAGCGTGTATAATCTTATATAAACTTATATAATCTTGTCAATAAAAATGGCGAAAATTGTCAATAAAATTTAAATGTGGCGAAAATGTGGCGAAGTCGTTTTATTTTTATACCCTATATTTTAGGGTATTTATTTTAATTGAAAAATATACAGAAAATGCAAAATAAAAAAAGATTCTTTTGACTCAAATAATGCTGGATACCGATTTTATTATTGCAAAATATGGCGAGGTCGTGGCGAGAAAAAAGAGAGGGGCTTTCGCCTCTCTCTAAGGAGTTCCCCTATTACAAGGAGTCGAGTTCTTCTTGGTGACACTGTGCTACAAATAGACGCTTAATCAATTCGTAGGCGTAATTCTGATTCTCAGGATTCAATCTGTCATAAATCGATTCTAAGTCAGATTTGACATCATCAAGATACTTACCCCCCTCCCCTGTGTCTAACCACACAACATTCATTCTGAACTTTTCTTGCAACAAGTTCTTTATGAACTTAGGTATAGGATAGATACCGGACTCATATGAAGAAAGCATACTTTGAGATATTCCTAGAGAATCACCAAAATCCTTTTGAGTCATCTTGCCGGGGAAATTCTTTCTGAACTCCTTCAACCTTAAGCCTTTTTCTATATCCGATTTTAGGGGAATCTCTTTTTTTTGAGTTTCCTCTGCCATATAGGGCCTCCTTGACTATAATTTACCATATATAACTGATATTATCAATAAAAAATATTAGCAAAACTGATAATTTACTGTTATTTTATCAAACATTCCAATAACACTGATATTATCTGACAAATATTTTAATATTTTTATCAGTTGCTTATATTTTTCTGTTGACTTTCTGATATTTATCAATTATCGTCTAGGTATGGACAAAAAAGAAGCAACTGATAAAAAAATAGAAGCAATGAATATGTACGACAAGTTGAACTTCGAAAACCAAAACACTGTTTTCATGGTATTGAAGGGCATGCTTATTTCACAAGAAAACACAAAAAAGATTTGTGATGTGAATCCAAAGGAAAATGCGTGAGGTTTTCCTATGGAAGAGTATATAGACGATCTGATTACACAGACTAAAGAGGATATCAAAAAGGCTCAAAAGCGTCTTGAGACTCTCAACATGATGAAGAGCCAAATATCCATTAGTAATAAAACTACAACAGTAAGGGAGGCGTCCCGAATGTTGGGGATATCCGAACAATCCATAAGGTTATGGCTTAGATCGGGTAAATTAAGGGGTCGTCGTGTCGGATGCTCCTACATGATTGACATCGATTCGATAAAGGAGGCACTAGCGGGAAAATAAGTTGTTGCGACTGTAAGAATTTTTTCGTAAGGGATGTTTATATGCATCCCTATTAAAAACTAGAAAAAGGATGAAAAAACATGAGTATATCAATAGAATGGACTGACTATTGGACTTCAAACGGAATAAAAATACTTGTTCATGGTCAATCCGGTATTGGAAAAACCTATACCATATCTACGTGCCCAAAACCATTGGTAATCAACGTAGCTACAGAAAATGGACTATTGTCTCTTAGAGAGAAGAAGATTCCATATATAACCATAAGCAGTATCAATGAGCTTGAAGATGTTATGGCTTTCCTTCAGGCAGAAGACAATTGGAACAAATTCGACACTCTTTGCATAGACAGTTTGTCAGAAGTGGCCGAAGTCTGTCTTTTGGAACAAAAAGAAAAATTCAAGGATGGAAGAAAAGCATACAGCCAGATGGCGGATGAAATGCTTGAAAGAATCAGAAACCTCATATCGATTCCGGGCAAGAACCTTTATTGCATATGCAAACAAAAGAAGATGCAGGACGATGACGGAAAAATCCTATTCTCGCCCGATGTACCAGGAAACACTTTTGCACAAAAGATTCCATATTACTTCGATGAAGTGTTTGCTTTCAGGTGGCTTAAGGATCCTGAGACTGGAGAAATGAAGAGGATGCTTCAGACATATCCCGATGAAAAATACGATGCGAAAGATAGGTCGGGAAATCTGAATATGTTTGAAGAACCGGATATTACAAAAATAATCAGCAAAATCTAAGGAGGAATTTATGGATATAAGAATAGTCGAAGAAGACGAAATCTTTAAAGAAACAGTTGAAAGATATTTGGATCTAAAGTCTGCAAAGAATTCTATAGATGAAGAGTTAGACAAGTGTCTCGAAGAGTTTCAAAGCTATGCTGGAGTTGATTTGAAATCAGACTTTGAAGGGAAAGTCAATCTTATAAGTGGAAAAACGAAGGTTGAACTTGAATTCAAATTCAACAGAAGCTTCGACAAAAAGAAGTTGATGGAACTCTGCAAACGTACAGGAAAACCCGCACAGACCTATGCAAACGTAAAGTTTGAATATCCGACAAAGACAATGCTTAAGGATATGGATACGAAAATGATAGACGACATCAATTCGTGCATCACTACAAAAAGAGGAAAAACAAGCGTAAGCATCGATATCAAATAAGGAGAAAAAAAATGGCAAGACTTAATGCACCAATCAACAGAGACAATTTACCAAAAGCAGATGAATTTACACCACTTCCAAAAGGAAAGTACAATACAAGAGTCACAAATACAGACTACAAGATTGCAAACAATGGAAGAGAAAGCATTGAACTCACATTCGATGTAACAGACGGTGAATATGCAAACAGAAAGATTTTCGGCTCATTCACTATGGTACAGCCGTTAAATCCAAACATTCCAGTCAACGAAGCCAAAGAGAAAAGTGACAAAGCCGTAAATATCGGACAAAAAAATCTTAACTCGTTGATGACTGCGGTCAATCTTCCAATCCTAAACGATACGGATGACTTTTTAAACAAGCAGGTTGTTGTCAGTGTAAAGATAACACCTGAGACAAACGGTTATCCAGCAAAAAATGACATTACAGGATTTGAAGAATACAAAGGAGACACGCTTCCGCTTCCTACAAAACAGAATAAAACAGCCGTAAGGACACAAAAAAATGCGTGGGCCAATGTTCCTAAACAGAAACCAAAAGAAACCGTAGTAGAGGAAGAAGTCGATGTAGATGACGATGAAGAATCTGCTCCAGGTTCAAGACCTTGGTAAGGAATCCACATGGCAAAAACACCCATAAAAAAATACGATATACAATCATTGATAGATGAAAAATGGGAGAGCGATGCAAAGCCGTATCTCTCATCCAATATAGGGGCTTCATCGATAGGTTGCCCATGCCAAAGATCTACATTCCTTTCTTTCCGTTGGGCTTCTCCTATTGAAAACTTCAAAGGACAGATGCTTCGTCTCTTCGATGTAGGCACAAGGGAAGAAGACATAATGGTGGATAATCTGAAGAATATAGGCTTCGATATCCGCTATACTGGAAAGGATCAGTTGAAGATGCAGATAGCACCTCATGTAATCTGTAGACCGGATGGAGTGATATTTAATGGTATTCCAGATATTGACGAGTATCCAGTCAATTTCGAAATGAAGACCATGAACCGATCCAATTTCGAAAAGTTGGAGAAACAAGGTCTAAGAAATTCCAAACCTGAATATTACGACCAGGCTCAATGCGAAATGTATGGAGAAAATACAGAACTGGAGACAGAAGTCAAATGTACGTTGTTCGTAGCTTTATGTAAGGATGACTCCAGGATATATGCAGAGATAATCGATGCAAATCCAGATTACATGGAGTTGATTCTGAAAAGAGCTAGGAATATAGTCTTCGGAAATTCCTTGCCAGAGGAATATTCCATAGATCCTGAATTCTCCGTATGCAAATATTGCAGCAACTCCGTATTTTGCCATGTCACACACGAAACCACTGAAATCAACTGTAGGACTTGTGCGTGGTCTAAACCGGAGGAGAACAGTACTTGGACTTGCAGAGTATATCCAGGTTCACCAATTCCGTATGACGCCCAAAAGAAAGGTTGTCCGTGCCATTCCTTCAACCCTCTTCTTGTTCCTTATAAAGTCAATAATGACAAGCCAAAAAAGTGGCATATAGCATACGAAAAGAGTGATGGAACAATCGTATATAACGGGTACAAAGGAGTGCCATCAAAGCTTCTCAAAGAATCGATGATTGAAGAGAAGGTTGATGACAATGCCAATCCTTTGGATATTACTTTCGATTGATGTCGGGGCTTTGGCCTCCGGCATGCGTACTCTGAGATGTTGCATGTAATTTCAATTTTCATGTTACATTCCGTACATCTTCCCTTTCTGTATTAATAATTAGAGTTTGGTTTCTTTACATTATTAATCTCATTTCGGGGTACGCATGACAGAGGTCAGACAAAACAAAAAAGGAAAAACACCAATGATTACCTTAAGAGACTACCAAAAGAAAGCCGTAGACGAGGTTTTCAATTATATATGCAACAATAAGGGAAATCCTGTAGTCATAGCTCCTACTGGAAGTGGAAAAAGTATTCTTATTGCCGAAATTATCCGCAAATCGCTCAAATGGTGGCCAGGCACAAGAATACTGATGTTGACACATCAAAAAGAACTGATAGAGCAGGATATGGATAAGCTTAAGAATATAGCACCCGAATTGGATATGGGTATATACTCGGCTTCGCTGAAATCCAAAGACGCCTCACATGATGTGACATTCGCCTCTATACAATCCATCTGCAAAAACAAAGAAGACAGATTTAATGTCGTGCTTGTAGATGAATGTCATCTTATAAACAACAATGAAAGTGGAAATTATCGTTCCTATCTCGGAATGTTAAATTGTAGAGTAATTGGTTTTACGGCTACACCATACAGATTGGGGCAAGGAATGATTGTCGGAGAAGATACAATCTTCGACCATTACATAGAGACGATCAGCATACTTGAAATGCAGAAAAAAGGATACCTTTCAAGGCTGTCTTCAAAGACTACATCTATAACCCTTGATGTTGCAGGAGTAAGCAAACTGAATGGAGAGTTCAAGCAAGGCGAACTTGATAAAAAAGTAAATACACTCGACAACAATGAAGCCATAGTCAATGAACTTGCAAACTATATAACCATGCAAGGTGTAAAGCACATGATCGTATTCTGCACTTCCGTAGAACACGCCTATTCAATCAAAAGCCTCATGAACCAAAAGGAAATACCTACAGTGTGTGTAGAGGGTGCAATGGATAAGGCTACAAGGGAAAAGGCCATAGAGGAATTCACTTCCGGAAAGGCTTTGTGTGCAACAAACGTCAACGTCCTCTCAATAGGGTTTGACTATCCAGATATAGATTGTGTAGTCATGCTTCGTCCTACCCTCTCAACGGCTTTATACGTCCAACAGACAGGAAGAGGATTGAGGATAGCCCCCAATAAAGACAGATGCCTTTTATTGGATTTTGCAGGAAATGTAAGGAGACATGGGCCTATAGGCATGTTGTCATCCATTCCAAAGGATAAGACAAAGGGTGAAGGTACTGGAATTCCTCCGATGAAGACTTGTCCGGAGTGTCTTGAATTGCTGCTTGCCTCGACAAGGGTATGTCCTACATGTGGTCATGAATTCCCAGTTCACAGCAAGGAATTCAGATTGTTCTTGGGTGATGTAAACGGAGATGAGGAGACGGCCCATATCGTCACGGCATGGACTTGGATACAGAAGCTATCCAAGAAAGGACAGTTGATGTGGGTTGTCACATACAGTACCCAAATCATATCGAGCGATGATGGGGAGTCACTTGTCAAAGAATATCTTGTAATAGATGAAAATGCTTCTCTTTTCGCAAGGAACAAGGCCTACATGAGGATGAGGGAATTATCCTCTATCCTTGATTTGAATCCTTCGGATTTTACAAGGGAAGACAAAACCATAGACTTCATAGAATGGGGAAAGCGTATAGCTATACAAGGCAAACCTGCAGCGATAGTGACTGTAAAGGATGGAGACTTCACACGTATCGTTTCGACATTTTCAAATGAAGAGATTGAAAGAGAAATGAAGCTCGTAGCCGAAGAAAACATGTTGTTAGAAGACACAATGAAAAAGATGACCGGAGAATTGGCATGAAATTGGAAAACCCTATATATAGAAAAGATTTAGGCAAAACTGAATATACAAACTTCAATCCTATAACTCCGGATGAATTCCTGACAAACAAATTCGGTGCAGTACTCAACAACCCGGTGTCGATAGATGGTAGAATCCATAGATTCGTACCAGGTGGATCAAAAGAAAAAGACGGATGGTACGTATTCTCTGAAGTCGATGGACTGATATTCGGAAAAGCAGGAGACTGGAGGTTGGGAAAAGACCACGATGTAAGATACTCTCCTGAAGGGAAAATCTCCGAAGAGTCATTGAAAAAGATGTCTGAAAAATACGAGGAGATGGAAAAGGAGCGTATACTTCAGAACAAATCAGCCCTTTCCAGGCTTCAGAATGAATGGGCTATACTTCCTTCATGTATTTCTCATCCATATTTGGAGAATAAAGGAGTATCTGTACACGGTGACATAAGGATGACCGACAAATACATGGTTATACCTATGTATGATTCAGACGGGAATCTTATAAACAGACAAACCATAGCCAAAGACGGCAAAAAGCGTTTCGGTGCTTTCCTGGAGACTTCAGGTGCAAGATATGTAATCGATGGAAGTGAAAAGGTTTTTCTCTGTGAAGGATATGCTACTGGTGCAAGTATACATGAAGCAACCGGTGCAACAGTGGTCATATGCTTCTCTGCAAACAACCTAAAGAACGTAGCCAAAGATTATCCCAAAGCAATAATCGTAGCAGACAACGACAAGTCTCAGACGGGAGAAAAGGAGGCGGAAAAAGCGGGGCTTGACTACATACTGATACCAGAGGAAGGGATGGATGCCAACGACTATGCAAGAGAGCATGGTTTGGATAATTTGGCAAATATACTTAATTGCAGAAAAAAAGAACCTTTCCTTCTTTCATTCTCCGAATGGAGAAAGAAACAAAAACCTTCAAGATGGCTTATCAAAGGGTATGTACCTGAAGGAAAAGGCACAAGTATGATATTCGGCCCATCCGGTTGTGGAAAGACATTCATATCGTTGGATATGATGCTTTGCATAGTGACCGGGACACCGTGGCACGGAATGAAGACTAAGAAATCTTCCGTAGCTTATTTTTGCGGAGAAGGAGAAAGTGGAATTCCGAACAGAGTCGATTCGTGGTTGTTGGCACATGGATACTCGTTAGAAGAGCAGGATGAACTACTGAAGGATTTCTATATATCAGATGGATCTAAGGATTTGAACGACCCTTTGGATACAAGGGAACTCCATGACGAACTCGAAGAGCTTAAATCAGCAGGCAAGAAATTCGACCTTATTTTCATTGATACCTTGAACAGATATTTCTCAGGGGATGAAAACAAAGCCGATGATATACATGCTTTTCTTTCTGAGTGCAGCAAAATAGAATCCGTAATGGATGGAGTCCATATAATGATAGTCCATCATACCGGAATAGCCTCCGAAAAGGAAAACAGAGCCAGAGGGAACCCTGCACTCAAAGGAGCCATGCAGGTTGAGATGATGGTTCTCAGGAATCCAGATACAGGGCAGGTGATGTTGAAGCAGACCAAACAGAAAGACTTGGAACCAATGCCTGACATGTTCTTTACATTGAAGAAGGTTGATTTGCCAATGGTTGATGAAGATGGAAAACCTTGTTCGAGCGTTGTTCCTTTCTGTGACGAAGAGGAAAGGAAACCTGTTGACTACCAATCTATCGGAGCGAACCTTTTGCTGCATAAGATGATCAAGACTGCATATGAGGAAAAATCCGAAGACATAGACATAGATACGAATGACGGAGGAACTATAGTAAGAAGCAACTTCCTTATATCTGTAGCCAAGACATTCTATCACAACAGAGGCATGGAACCACCATACAAAGGAGACTATGACCTCATCAAGCAGGACAGAAAACAAAGCTTTATTTCCATGTATCTGGAAGGAAGAGTCGAACAATATACACCCGGTTGGTGGAAGGTTTTGTAAAACCAAAACTATAGGATAATAAGGAGTGAAAGATTATGAAAATATTTTCATATATTAATTTAAGAGGGGTTGAAAATCGCCTTCGGCAAATCGGCAGATTTTCGGCATATATGTGCCGAAGTCCAAGCGAGTCAATCCCTTTTTCGGCAAGGGTGTGGGTTGGTATATATATATAAATATATACCACCCTATTGCCGAAGATTGACGGGGGTTGAAAAATAAAAAAAATAAATAAATGTAGGTTTTTGTGAAAATAATTTCAAATATAGAAGGAAGTAAACAGTTGTCAGAAAAAATAACAAAAAAACAAATCTATGCTCCAAATAACTATTTTTTAGATATAGAAGAGGAAAAAAATAAAGCTGTGGAGCGCATAAAGACCGCATATAACTTTTCGCAACGTTTGGGACTAGGGAAACTCTATGTATGCTTCTCCGGTGGCAAGGACAGTGTTGCAGTGTATGGTTTATGCAACCTCGCCTTCGGTGATTTATTCTTGGACTTCTGCGAGTTCCACTACCAACATACAGGGCTGGATCATCCTGAATTGGTCAGATTCATAAGAAAAGAATTCCCTTTCGTTGAAAGACACCTTTCAAAAAAAACAATGTGGGAGTTGATTGTAGAGAACGGTATGCCTCCTACAAGGCTTACGAGGTATTGTTGCAAGGAACTGAAAGAAAAAGGTGGAGAAGGAAGATTTTGTCTTACCGGTGTAAGATGGGCAGAGTCCATAAAAAGAAGAAACAACAGAGGAGAATTCGAATCCGACGGAGTTCTTCTCAACGTGGACAATTCTGAAGATAGGAGGCTCCTGGAACATTGCATACCAAAACGAAAGCACATCTGCAATCCGATTGTAGATTGGTCTGAGGAGACTGTATGGAGGTTTATATCAGAAGAGAACCTCCCCTACTGTTCTCTCTATGACCAAGGCTATGACAGATTAGGATGTATAGGGTGTCCAATGGATACCAAGAGGGAGAAGGTTCTTTCCTCTTATCCGAAATACAAAGAGGCTTATTTGAGGGCTTTCGGAAGGATGTTGGAGGAGAGGAAAAGAAAAGGACTTAAAACTACATGGAGAACTCCGGAAGAGGTCATGAAGTGGTGGCTTGAAATATAAAAAACCCTTCAAGCGGATTTGGAGGTAAAAGGAGAAAAAACATGGACGCAAAGATTTGTGATAGGTGCGGAAAGTTTTGTGAGGAAAAAGATTCTACACAAATAAGAGTAGGATTCTGTCAGTACGAATACTTCGACTTATGTAAGGATTGTAGACTTTGGCTTCTGCATGAACTGGGCAAGAAGGAGAAATGGGAGGAAGAAGTATGAATTCGCTTTTGTATTTGTTTGGCAGGATAATGGATTTATATTCAGGTGAAAACTACAATAAAGATGTAGTCGATTTCATCAACATGTTTGTAAATCCTTTAATAAAGATTGATTGTATAATCAAGCGTGACATTGCTGATGAATTTTATAATGAGACTTCAGGCGAATGTCCTAATTGTGGTGGAAAGCTTGTTTGTTTTGTCAGTGATATAGATTATGACGGAATATGCCTGAACATCACGTGTTCGGAATGTGGAACAAGTGTTTGTATGGATATAAAATATATCTATGACAATATGTTTGAAAACGCCATGAAGGGCATTGGTGGAGATGAAGCGTATTTGAATTTATCGAATTTGATCCATAACCTTATAAAGGATTCGTTGGAGGAGTTTAAAAAGAAGGAGGAAGAATGAGCAAAGCTTTTAGGAAATGGAAGGATACTACATACGATGCATTGAAATTTTTACATTTTCCCGAAATATCATGCAATGACTACAAAAGAACTATGAGAGGATACAAGAAATATAAAAAATATGTATCTTCATATAGGAAAAGGTTCAAGAAAATAAGTTTTGCAATAAACAGCCTACCGCCACACAAAAAATATGATTCGGAATATAGAGAGGCCTTTTATACATTGATTACATGGAGACTGTTCCATAAGGAGCTTGATTCAATGAATAAAATAGAGAGAGATTACCCAGACTTTGTGAAATGGATTGCGGAATGTACGCTTGATGTTCCAACGGGAAATTCCTAAAAACAAGGTGAATTATGAACAATGAAGAATTGGTTATCCAACATAAATGTGTAGAATATCTACGTCACCTTGGTATCTTCTGCCACTCAGTGCCTAATGAGGCCGGAGGAAGATCTAAAGTGATGCAGGCTCAACTTGTTTCAGCAGGACTTGTATCTGGTGTAGCGGACTTGGTTGTATGGTGGCCTCTAAAGCCCTTCTCTTTTCCTTTGGAAAGATTTTACCCTGCCTATCTTGGTTATGTAGAGTGCAAGACCGAGATAGGAAAACAAACACAACATCAGAAGACTTTCCAAAAGATGTGCATACAAAGCGGTATAGAATATGCAGTAATCAGATCCTTGGAGGATATGAAGGAACTTGTAGATATGCATCTGTAAATCCAAGAACCAAAAGAATGGTATAGATTCAAAGATTTTTTAATTCAATAGGATTTTATTTGTAAACCAAACGAAAAGTTTGTAAACCACATGAACGTCATTATATTTTGAACCTGGAGGAAAACATATGGAAAGCAGCAAACATACCATAACAATTTCAGAAGATGACATCAGAAGGATGGAGGACAGATTGTCAGAGAGATATTTCAAAGCGAGGAACTGTTCTTCTCCTGTCGAGTCGGAGAGGATATTCGACAAGATAATTGAAGTCAAATGGTTCCTTTCGACAATAGGATTGGATATATATCCTCCGAACAACAGAAACAAGGTAAGGATAGAAGTCCATCAGAAATGACAATCTCAAAATTCAAGCCGTAAAAATTTTACGGCTATTTATTTTCTCTTTTTTAATAAATTTTATCTGTTTCTGATATTTTTATATTGACATCAGATATTTTTCCCTTTAATATCATCATGTAACCAAATAAAAACAAGAATTTAAAGGAGAAAATAAATGAGTGCATACATTGTAATATTGATAGGGCTTTCGGCTGCAGTCGTACTCATCGGCATCTACGGATACATAGACTATATGTCGGATAGACACGTATCGGATATGTATACCGGGCTTAGGGATATGATGGAGAGCATCAAGGAAAGGCTCAGGATACTCGAAGACAAGGTTGAAGAGATGAATAAGACCGGTGTCAAGTTGGATAGAATGGAGAAGGAATATAAGTCTCCCATATCCGAAACGAAAAAGACCGTAATTTCAGAGCCTATGAACATAATAGCAGACAAGGAAATCAAGCTATGACCTTATATGAATTCATGGTGATCATCTATTTCATAATGTTGGCATGCCTTATGTATCTTGCAGCAAGAGCGAGCGTGAAGGGGGAAAAGAAAATGTTCTATGTACTGCTCTTTATAGATGTAATGGCACTCGCATTAGTAATCGTATCTATTGCAAACAACTGAACAAAACAATTTTAAAGGAGAAAATATGGAAAGACAAAAAAACACCGATGCACAGGAAATGCAGAAAGAGATTTTGGACATCAGAAAGGAATTTGAGGAAATCAGAGAAGCGGAGAATTTCTTGGAAGAGGAAACAGAAATTAAACCTATTGAAAAAAATAGAAATTCAAAATCTGTTTCTAATGAAAAAGCTTCCAATAAGAAAAAGTCCTCAAATAAGAGTGTTGAATCTGAAAAGAAAGAAGAGATTGTCATTGACCCAAAGCTTAAAAAGCTTGGTGATGACAGTATGAAATCAGTTTTTAAAATTGCACAGGATAGTATGAAGCTGGATGAAACACTATCTTATGAAGAGGCTCTTGCAAAAGCTCTCCTTACTGTAGCAAAAAGAAAGAACAAGACTATTGAGAACAAAAAAAACAAGGATATGGAAGTATCCAGGGAGAAGCTTAGAAAGCTTGTCCAGGTGGTATATGATTATCAGGATTTGAGAATAAGAACGTCCAACAGACTTTCCAAAAAAGCAGATGGAACAGATCAGAACAAAGATGATGCAATTCTTCCCGAAGAAGAGATTCCACAGATAAGAAACGTTCTTGATACTGCAAAGGAGATGGAGGATGAAATCTTCGCTACAATCAAGACTGAGGTCGAGAAGTTCCCTATCTATACCGAGTTTCTCTCCAAGGTAAAGGGTTGTGGCCCCGCCCTTTCAGCAATCATCATCTCTACCATAGACATTTACAAGGCTGACACCCCCTCTAAGATTATCCAGTATGCAGGACTCAACCCTGGACTAAGACCGGGAAAGAAGAAAGATAAGGACGGTAATATCATTCTTAGTGATGAGATGGTCAGAGGAGACAAAAGAACCAAGGGTTATCTTATTCCATACAATGCAAACTTAAAGTCAAAGCTTATGGGTGTATTGGCATCATGTATGCTTAAGGCCAATAGTCAATATAGAATTTACTATGATTCCTACAAGAATAGGTTGATGAACTCTGAGAAGCCCGTTAATGGAGACGAGTCAAAAAAGTGGAAGGATGAAGGAAAGGCTCATATAAACATGGCTGCATGCAGATACATGATAAAGATATTCCTTCAGGATCTATATGACGTTTGGAGAAAACTGGAAGGGCTTTCAGTAAGAGTGCCTTATCAGGAGGAGTATCTCGGGCACAAGACTTCAATGCCTAGAATCTCCGATGCAATCATGAGAGGTGAGATGTGAATCTGAGATACCTTTCCCTCTTCTCCGGAATAGAGGCTGCGACAGTGGCATGGAAAACTTTGGGATGGGAGGCTGCAGGGGTTTCCTGATGACTATACGGATATACCATGGTCTAATGCAGAGCATGCTCCCGACAGTCATAGGTATAAGGCTTTAGGAAATAGCTTCTGCGTTCCTGTAGTTCGATGGATAGGAGAAAGTATAGAGTATGCACTCTCCCACCCTATTACTGAAGACAAGTCAGACAAGATACCGTGGCAGCCTGAGTTGTTTTAAGAGGTATTTATGAATATGACCAAAGGTCTTACATCTACTGGAAACATAGTGGCAGAGACACCGAAATATCTTTTCGACAGAATCTCTTCGATATTCAACTTCTCTCTTGATGCATGTGCATTGCCAGAGAACACGAAGTGTGAAAGCTACTATACGCCAAAGGATGACGGACTCTCAAAACCTTGGAGGGGGGGGGTGTGGTGCAACCCTCCCTATGGAAGAGAAATCTCGTCATGGGTCAAGAAAGCTTATGAGGAGTCGCAGAAGGAATACAACAGTTTTGTACTCATGCTCCTGCCAGCTCGTACAGATACGAAATGGTGGTGGGATTGGGTGCAGGGCAAGGCGACGCTCTTCTTCATCAAAGGAAGAGTGAAGTTTGGAGATCATAATGTAGGGGCGCCATTCCCAAGCGTATTGGCTCTCTACATGAAGGATTTCCAAGGATAATCAGACATTGTTTGATTAAGATTTTTATCAATTCAGCGAAGGATAAGACGGTGGAAAATTATAGAAAATAATAAAACCAATTATGCAAAGTGAATTACAGTGGGTGATAACTTTAGAGTTTAAAAGTGAATCGCTGATGCCAATAAACCCAAGTAATAAGAATGAATTGATGATTTAAATAAAAACAGATAAAACAAGTGAATCAAAGCACTAAAGAAACTTATAATGTTTAAGCGGATTTGAGTCATGAAGAAAACCAACTCTACCAAGTGAATTCAGTATCCCAAATTAACCCTGGTAAAATAAGTGAATCATTCATATCTAGAAACTTATTAAGAAGAAGTGAACCAAAATACAAAATGAAATCAAATCAAATAATTGAATCAGCCATTTGGATAAATCCATCCCCACCTAGTGAATCATGAAAACGAAAAAACCTCCAAATAGAAGTGAACTATAGACATAAAAAAATCTACTTGGTAAAAGTGAATCAAAGTTCATCAAGAAACCTAAAGAAAAACAGTGAATCACATCGTTTAATAAATCTACAAGGAGGAAATGAATCATTCAGGCTAATAAACACAGTTATCGAAAGTGAACCTAGATATCTAAGAAAACCAAATTAACAAAGTGAACCATTTCTTATATAAACTCAGGGAGGAAGAAGTGAATTACACTGTTTAAAAAACTTAAATAGTGGAAGTGAATCAAAACGAGTCATAAACCTGGGTTTAAAGAGTGAATCATGATTAAAAATAAAACTGTCATGAAGAAGTGAACTACATTTTATAAATAGACTTAGGAAAGTAAAGTGAACTATAGAAAATAAGGAATCTAATTATGCAAAGTGAACCACAAATAGCAAAGAATACAAGATTTTAAAGTGAATCATCAGCGTAATAAACTTAGATAGCCAAGTGAATCAGTGTTTTGAAAAAATCCTGTAAAAACAAGTGAATCAGAAGTTCAAATAAAATCGCAGACATTAGTGGATCATAGGTATTAATGGATACTCAATTTATCAGTGAATCATAAAGAATTACAAAAATAGAGATAACAAATGGATCGTCTGCAAAAGTAATCCAAATAAATAAAATGAATTGTCTAGGTAAATTAATACGGACTCGCAAGTGAATCAAATGGTTCGAGAAACCTATTTAAAAAAAGTGAACCTAGGAAAAGCAAAGAAAGCCAACCTCAAGAAGTGAACCAGAAATATGAATAAATCCAATGATGCCAAGTGAAGCAAAAATATCAAGAAGTTTAAGACAAAGAAGTGAACCGCAATCACAAATAAAAACATTTCCTCCAAGTGAACCATAAAGATTAATAAACCCAAAGTTTGTAAAGTGAACCAAGCTGATTGATGAATACACATTGAAACTGTGAATCATATCATGAATAAAAACGTGTTGTTAAAGTGAATCGTGACTATAGAAAACATTAAGATTGAAGTGAATCTAATTCTTGGAGAAACCCTAAATAAAAAGTGAGTCAAAAACAAGATGTATGATATTGGAGCGAAGCGTGCCGTTGTTAAAATAAACACAGTGAAAATCAGCGTATCGAATTGTTTTATAAATTGCAGGAATGAGCCAATCATAAAAAATTAAAAGTAAAAGTGAATCAAGAAGGTTAAGAAATCCAATAAATCATAGTGAACCATTAAAAAAGAGAAACCCAGTTTACAAAAGTGAATCAAATATTGAAAGAAAACCAGCAATTAAAAATGAAGCAGGAAGTGTAAGCAGCCAAACAAACCATAGTGAACCATCTTAGTTTATTAAACTTATAGGATGAAAGTAATTTAAGATGTGAATAAATCCATATTATAAAAGTGAGTCACTCGTCTTAAATGATTCCACAGCCCTAAAGTGAATCAAAGAAGGATAAAAATTCATGCCAGAATAAGTGAACCACTCAAAGTAAAGAAATCTATCATGGAAAAGTGAACCACAGTTCATAAGAAACCTAAGTTTTGTAAGTGAATCAAGATCAACAAAAAACCCGAAGTAGTCAAGTGAATTATTTAAGGTAAGAAACCCATCAGAGGAAAGTGAACCACACCACCGTCTTATCCTAAGCTATTGAATCTGAACAAATAAGAAGCCCTACATTGTAGAGTGAAATTTTAAGGAGAATAATAATGGAAAAAGATAAACTACAAATGATAGCAGACCACTACGGAATCAAGAAACAGTTGAGACAGTTAGCAGAGGAATGTTCCGAGTTAGCGGTGGAAGCAAGTCACTCAGCAAGGAAGGGAACAACAGTCGGGATCATCGAAGAGATAGCAGATGTGGAGATCATGATAGAGCAGATTATCTATCTAGCCAAGATAGACAGATGCGACATCGAAGACTGTATCAACTACAAGTTGGATAGGCAGATGAAGAGGATAGAGGCGGAGGAATGACGTATTACGAAAGACAGAAGAACGCATACGACAGAAATGCGTATGAATCTATCGAAGATAAGACAGAACGTTTTCTCAAGGCTCTTGAAAGAGCCAAGGTGAAGCTGATGAAAGAAGAATACGAAGCCGAAAGAAGAAGAGACCAGGAGGAAAACCATGACTGAGAGAGAAATAATCGAACTTGCATACAACGTAAGACAGAAACAGAAGGAATACTTCAAGAGATACGATAGAAGCGTTCTTGCTGAATCGAAGAAGTTGGAGAAGATGCTGGATATCGAACTTGAAGATTATTTGCATCTGGATAACCGGGCGAAGCAGGGTGATCTATTTGATTGAAAGGAGGAAGAACAAGAATGAAGGAAAAGACGTACATTTCAAAGCCGATAGTAGACAAACCGCTGTTGGATACCATAAGCAAGCCGGCCCTCATAGCATGGTTCAGGTGCAACAGCTGTATCTCGTGCAAGTTCAGGGAAGAGGTCATAGACGACCATCCGAAGGTAGATATCCAATGGTGCAGCAGGACTCACCAGAGCTACAACATCGTGGATATGGTCGAGTTCCTGGGATACGAACGGGAATAGGAAGGAGGAAGTATGAATTTTAGATACGAACCGGACAAATGTCCTTTTGGCAAGTGCGATGAACATCAGCTGGTAGATATAGAAGGACCGGTGAAAGATTGCGATTTATGTAAAAATCTTCACTTGTATATAGATTTAACTGAAAAGAAGAACAAGAAATATATAAGGGAAGGAATACAGACAGCGATAACCGTCGATTTTGAAGACAACAAATATTCTTACATGTCGAACGTCCTTTCTGCAATGTCCAGGTTGCTTCAAGAATTGGGCGAAATAAAGGATATAGTGGAAGAACTTGACTCCTACGGAATGTTGGTTACTGAAACCAAGAATATCAACACTTATTGTAAGGATATATTCCGCAATGCAAACATTTTTTTATTGGAACTTTTGAATATTTGGGGCGGTACAGCAGAAAAAGAAAAGGAGAATTGCGATGAATGAAATCAATGTGAAATGGCACCCTTATCCAAAGGAGAAGCCACCAAAAGAAGGTGATTATTTAGTAACTTTAGTTGTTGGTGTAAAACCATTTACACATTACCTGCACTACGCCCCATTTACACTAGGAAGAGGAAGTAAATGGGCTCATGTCACTGCATGGATGGATAACCCAGAACCTTACAAGGATGAGGAAAGTATATGAGGAACAAGTGCGAGGATTGTTGTTATCTAAGCTATAACAATGAGGACTGTAATTGCGGTATTGATCCCTACGAGTTTAATTGCGAAGACGGGTGCGGATGTCCGTATTCGCAAGAAATGTTGGCTCTTCTGAATGATTGGCAGGAATTTGTGCTTTCGGAACCTTTCTCATATAGAATCATATCCGAATACGAACATGCCATAGAGCTTGAAGAAGAACTCAAAGAGAAAATTGCTAAAGGCGAAGAGATAGGATATTGGGATAAGGAACATGTAAAAATGGCATGGGAACACTATGAGGAACTTTATTTGATGGACTTGGAATATGGACGATGTGAATTGCTTAGGTTTTTCAAGAAGTATGACCCCAAAGGAAAACTCAAGAGATTTCTAAAGAAAAAAGGGAAATATCCATACTGGATTGAGGATTTGTTCTACGTAGATAAGGTTAAGGAAGAAAGGAAGAAAAAGATTAAGGAGGAAAACAATGGCTGAATATACATATAAGGACATAATCATAGATCCGACAAGCGAAGAAGCGAAAAATGCGATTGGTAAGGAAGTATATTTTGCTGACACACCAGCAAGCTGTTTAAATGCAGCAAAGAATAACAACAAAGCATATTTAGGCTATTTAAAGAAATTGGATTTAGGAGATGAAGAACAACCGTTTTATGTAAATGAATTTGTTGTTTCTGCTCCTTCTAGTTGGACTTGCATCATCGTCAAGAAGAAAGAGCCTAAACCGAAGTATGTTCAGTTTCAAGATGGACGGGAGTTTTTTAACTCATACCTAAGTGTTGAAAGTCGGCTAGAAAAAGAAGATTACTTCCTGTCTAATCATGGAATCTGGCTGATGGATTGCGAAAATGGCTATTATTTCTTGGTGACTGAAATATGGGGCGATGGAGTTGTCTTGGGAAGTAATCAGACAACTACCCATTGGGACGATCTCCTGGAAGACTTTATATTCCTTGATGGTTCCCCCTGTGGAAAGGAGGTTGAGGATGAGTAAGAATAGAGTCAAATGGCATCCGTACCCACAGGAGAAGCCAAAAAAGGATGGGATATACCTAATCACACACAGATTTGGAAACAAAATAGGAGTTTCTATGGGTTATGTCACAAAAGACTTCAACTCGGACAACTTGATTGCTTGGGCTGAAAAACCAGAGCCATACAATCCAAAGGAGAATAATAATGAATCTAGATGAATATCGCGATGTACTTTCAAATAAATTGATGTCAGAAACGTATGATATGGCTTTAAGGGTTATAATGGAGATAGAAAATTTACCAAAGGAGTTTGAAGATATAGCTTCTTCAAACATCAAACCTATGTATGAGAAAGCTAAGAAAAAAGATAAGAATCTTGCAAAATTCCTTTTAGGTCTTATTTATATCTTTACATTAGGTAATTCAAAGTCTTTTGCAGTTCCAATGGTCGTTATGGCTTATCTTGGAATAGATTCTGTAGGTGAACCCAATCCATTCTCTGAGGAGGATTCCAATGATCAGTAAAGCCAGGGAGATTCTTCTTAAGGCAGGATGGGTTATGGTAGGTCATTTCTCAGGTGAATATTGGACTAACGGGGAGAGGCGTGTCTGTCTCTCCCAGGATGAGGTCAGAGTATTTTCCACTACTCCATGTATCATGAGCCTCTCCAGTTTTGTAGAGACAAAAGGAAAAGGAGTCGTAGCATGAGTTTCAAATCCATTGCGAGAGTAGAATACAGTCCATTAAGGTTTAATAGGCATCCTGCTGCAAACATCAAAAATTCTTCCAATATTCCTTCATGTTCCACCTGTGTTATGTACAATTATCTTGGATATGGAAAAGATGGAGTCTGCACATTAAGGGATATGCCATGTGAAGGTTTCTGTCATTGTCCGAAATATAGGAGACTTGGAGGAGAAAGAAAACTTAAGCCTGCAATCAACGATTTTGGAATCAAAAAAGTAATTGAAGGAAAAACAATAAGAGTAATCTTCTATAAAGAACCTATATCAAGTGAACAGACTGTCAACTCTATGGATACTGAAGAGGCCCAGAAGAGTACAGAAACCCAAAAACCTATAGTCTTATCTGAAGAAGATATCCTTAAATTGAAGAATAAACTCAACAAAGGCATAGATATAACAAAAAGGACTATATTATATGCAAAGACCAAAGCAGGTAAGCTAATAAAGATTGATGGATTCGATATGCCTAAGAATTTTTGGGGGCTTACCAAGACTCAGGTTTTGGAATTGGCTAAGTATGGCGGAGACTATAAAGGGATAACTTTTGTAAATAAATTGTTGAAGAGAGGTGTAGTCTGTATAGATCAAAATGGAAACTGTCTCTTATACAAGAGTATGGATAATGCAGCTAAAGGAGAACATACATCCGAAGCTACCATAAGAAAATCCATAGAGGAAAATAAACCCGATGGAAAAGGCAGGGTGTATATTTACAAATGGTACGAGGAAGACATTCCATATATAGAAAGGAAAGTTTGTAAACCTTCAAATTAGTTTGTAAACTAATAAACAAATGTACAAAATTCGTATTATACATAGTATAATACGGGGGAGGGGTATAATACCCTCCCCTTTTTCTTCCGTAAACCCATTTTGAAAATCGGAAAGTCAAGAGAATTCGGGGGTCTCGCGGC
>JALFYG010000097.1 GCA_022784805.1 Spirochaetales bacterium | reverse complement strand
CCTGTCTTTGTTACTCTTTATGGCCCCCTCAAGCCCCAGCCAAGCTTCAGTATCATAGACCTTCAGGGAATCTGTATAAGAGAAGAGTGGGGCCAGAGCCAGAACAAATACTGTTAATAGAAGAGCTATTCTTTTCATTTTCATCAATAATACTTTTGATCAGAGAGACGTCTGATTATATATCCTTCCTTCAGTGGTAGAGTTGTCTTAATAAATCCCTTCTTCATATGGTCCAGTTTGAAGAGAGGAAATCCATTTTCATCCAAAATCTTATAATTAGAATCAGAAAGCAGTGGAACATCCGGGCCGATAAACTCTAGAGTCTGACCATTCTTAATCTGGTTTTTGCAGTCTATTTCCCATACGTCATCACTTATTTTCTTTCCAATTGTTCCCAAGAAAGAGTAGGAGCGTTCATAGCCATAGCTTGTCGGACGTGATACGTCGTCATCCACTCTTCCTTCTATTGGGTCATCACGGAAGAAGAAACCTGTGGTGAACTCCCTGTGTGAAACATCAAAGATGTCTCTCTTATAGAGGTCTTTGTCCTTATCGTTGTCGATGGCCTTTCTATATGCTCTTGTGACTACGGCAACGTAATAGACACTCTTCATTCTTCCTTCGATTTTAAGCGATGAGAGTCCAGCATCCTCCAACTCTTTTACATGGTCGATCATGCAAAGGTCTTTGGAAGAAAGGATGGTTGTGTAGTCTCCATTCTCTTCAATAGGAATGTATGTTCCCTTTCTCTCTTCTTCCTCAAGAGCATACATTTTGTAGTTCCATCTGCAGGTATGGGAACAGTCACCCCTGTTGGCACTTCTACCTGTAAGGTAGGATGAGAGCATACAGCGCCCTGAGTATGACATGCACATTGCACCGTGGACAAAGGCTTCAAGTTCCAACTCAGGAACCTTATCCTTTATTCTTTTTATGTCAGAGAGACTTGCTTCACGACCAAGAATTACTCTTTCAAAGCCCATGTCCTTATACATCTTCGCGCTTTCACTGTTGATACAGGAAGCCTGTGTAGATAAGTGTAGGGCCCTATCTGGGAAGTTCTTCTTTAGAAATGGAACTGTGCCGATGTCGGAGACAATGAAGGCGTCGAAGGGCCAGGAGGCTATCTCGTCCTTCATGGTATGGAGTTTCTCAATCTGGTTCTCTTTAAAGAGAATGTTGAGGGTGCAGTAGACTTTCTTTCCTGTCTTCTTTTTAAGTGCCCTGACTTTGTCGGCTTCCTCTTGGGAGAAGTTGCCGGCATTGGCTCTCAATGAGAACTCAGTCATGCCCATGTAGGCGGCATCAGCTCCAAAGTTGAATGCCGTCTCAAGTTTCTCATAGTTCCCGGCAGGGGATAGTAGTTCTATTGCCATCTTACCGCCTTTCCGAAAGCTTCGGCCTGAAGAAATGTCTCTTCTTCCCTTTCTTTCTTCTCTTTCTCTTTGCGCTCTTTGTCGATCTTCTCCAGCTCTTCCTTGCTGAGTCTATGAGAAGACTCTTCAGGGAATGCAATGGCGATTACTTCCTGAATGTTCTTTACAGGATGGAAGACAACGTCTCCCTTTACTTCGTCATTGAGCTTTTCAAGGTCTTTGATATTTGAGAAAGGAATGATGATTTCCTTTATTCCATTTCTTCTTGCACCAAGAATCTTTTCCTTCAAGCCACCGATGGCCTCCACCTTTCCAGTAAGGGTAAGTTCTCCAGTCATGGCAAGTTTTTCCTTGACGCTTGTCTCCCTGTACATTGACCAAAGGGCTGTAAAGAGAGTGATACCTGCACTTGGACCGTCTTTAGGCACAGCGCCTTCAGGGCAGTGAAGGTGTACTGAGTGGTTCTCAAAGAAGGAGATGCCCAAACCTCTGAGGTATGCTTCTTCCTTGACTCTTGAGAATGCAATGGATACAGATTCCTTCATCACGTCTCCAAGCTGACCTGTAATCTTCATCTCTCCCTTCTGTGGGAGGGCTACAGCCTCTACAGGGATGACGTCTCCGCCAGCACTTGTCCAAGCGAGGCCCATTGCCATACCTATGCTGTCGGCAACTCTTATTTCGTCTGCAGGGAAGAGTGGAAGACCAAGATAGTCCTTGAGGTCCTTGCTGCTTACTCTTACAGGAAGCTTCATCTCCTCTTCTGGAGTCTCAAGAATTTTCAGTGTCACCTTTCTCATGATTTTATCCAGCTGGTTCTTATACTGTCTGACTCCGGCTTCTCTTGCATATTCCTCTGCAACTCTTCCAAGAGTCTTTTCGTCGATTCTGAACTCTTTCTTCTTGAGACCATTCTTCTTCATCAAATCAGGAACAAGATATTCCTTTCCGATGTGAATCTTCTCCTGTGGAGTGTACCCATCCATCTCGATGACTTCCATTCTGTCGTAGAGAGGTCTTGGGATTCTTGAGAGATCATTTGCAGTTACGATAAAGAGTACCTTTGATAAGTCGTAAGGGAGGTCGATGTAGAGGTCTCTGAAGTTTACATTCTGTTCAGGGTCCAATACTTCGAGAAGAGCGGAGGCTGGGTCGCCGTTTACGCTTTCTCCCATCTTATCGATTTCATCAATAAGAATGACTGGGTCCACGCTCTTTACACTTCTTACAGCCTGGATAAGCTTTCCTGGCAAGGCTCCGATATAAGTACGTCTATGTCCCTTGATTTCCGCTTCGTCTCTCATTCCACCGACGCTGAAGCGATAGAACTTCTTGTCCAAAGC
>JALFYG010000043.1 GCA_022784805.1 Spirochaetales bacterium | reverse complement strand
GTAAAGGAAATGAAAGAGAGTACAGGAGCAGAAAGAATAGAAGACGCTTTTATCAAGATGATCAAGGAGGCAAAGTGATGAAGTGCATTGCTCTTTCCAACAGGACATCCAAAGAAATCTTAAGAGATCCAATAAACTTATTCTTCGGCCTTGGTTTCCCCTTGGTCCTGATCCTCTTATTGTCAACAATACAGAGAAACATCCCTGTCTCTCTATTTGAGATCGATAGGCTCACACCGGGAATAACAGTATTCGGCCTCTCCTTCATGTCTCTCTTTGCCGCCGTGATAGTATCAAAAGACAGAGAGTCTGCCCTCCTTTCACGCCTTTATACAACACCATTGAAGAGCTCTGATTTCATCATCGGCTATATCCTTCCTTTGATACCAATATCAATAATGCAGGGAATTATCTGTTATATAGTGGCTATTCCTTTTGGTCTCAAGCCATCTATAGGAATCATATGGGCTCTCTTGGGCAACATCCTTGTATCTCTCTTCTTTATCTCTTTTGGTGTGTTTTGCGGTAGTTTCTTGACATCCAAGCAAGTAGGAGGAGTTTGTGGAGCCCTTCTGACAAACCTCTCAGCTTGGCTTAGTGGTGTTTGGTTTGATATCTCTCTTGTAGGAGGAGTATTCAAAGCTATAGCAGATGCCCTGCCATTCATCCATGCAGTCGAAATGGAAAAGGCCCTGTTTTCAGGTAACTATGAGGGAATTGGAATCCATATATTGGTAGTTGGAATCTATACTCTTCTCATGACTCTATTGGCTATTTTCATGTTCCTCAGACAAATGAAGAAGAAATGATCGCCCCTTGAGAAAAGGTATTTAAAACTATAACATTATCGGAGTTACGGAAAGATGGCCGAGAGGTCGAAGGCACTTGATTCGAAATCAAGCAAGGGGCAACTCTTCGGGGGTTCAAATCCCCCTCTTTCCGTTTTCTCTTTTATAAAAAGTTTTGTCACTTTCCAAGTGTAAAGGAAACACATGCTCATGTGGGGGTTCGAATCCCCCCCTTCTCTTTCAATTTTTATTCTTCCCGAGATTCAAACTCTGCAAATAATTCATCATAGGTTTTCTGGAGATTCAACCATATCTCAAAACTAGTCCCTACCCTTTGAGATAACTTCATTGCGATATCTGCAGTCAAGTTCTCTTCACCATTAATCAAGGCAATTAAGTTCTCTGGCGTCATACCAAGTTGTTTTGCAAAATCTTCCTTGGTCACCTTACTGTCTTCTATGATTTCATTAATATAATACCCAGGATGGAAAGCTATCTTCTCTTTATATTCGACCCTGTCACTCATATTTTCCCTAGTCTCCTTTATCTATTATATAGAATAGCCCAAATCACCTATTCGATTACAAAAAGGTAATCTTTTTGGAGAGTAATCAATGATCATTTCCCCTCCAATTCCCTGTCTTCTACTCATAAAGAAAAAGCATATCCAGAAGGTCAGTTTGAACGAGGGAAAAGTCAAATATTCGAGCTCATGAAACATATAATACAAAGTGTTCTATTTCCTACAATATCTTATTACGAAAACATTTATGATAGATTACATCAACTTTGGAATCACAAAAACACATCCATTCCTTTTATTCTATTTGCCCTTTGGTGCAAATAGAGCTATCCTTTAGTTCGTTGGAGGAACATGTCAATGATAATCAGAGAATCTGCAGAAGATTACTTGGAAGCAATACTAATTATCGAAAAGGACAAAGGAAAGGTCAGAAGCATTGATATTGCAAGGCACCTTGGCATAACAAAACCAAGTGTATCTGTTGCCATGAAGAACCTCAGGACAGAAGGGTTTATCAATGTGGATGAAAAAGGCCTTCTTTCCCTTCTTCCTCCAGGAAAAGAGATTGCTGAAAAGACTTATGAAAAACACATCACCCTCAGAGATATGCTTGTCTCTCTTGGTGTAGATAAAAACACAGCAACTCTGGATGCATGCAGAATTGAACATGTAATAAGTGAGGAATCTTTCAAAGCATTGAAAGAACATGCAAAAGAAAAGCTGTAAGTTCACCTATTTACACATCTTCATCTTTTGTTATACAATTTCCTAGTTCGATAAGGAAAGGTGTCCGAGTGGTCGAAGGTGCACGATTGGAAGTCGTGTAAGGTGATGAGCCTTCGGGGGTTCGAATCCCCCCCTTTCCGTTTAGTCTCTTAGGTTTCCTAAGAGATTTTTTATTTTAAAACGGTTACTTCAACCCAGTTTTGGCTTTCATTTTCCTTTCTTGAGTCATTTTGACTCTTTTTGAGGACTCTTAGGTTCCCTTGAGTCAAAATGATCCCCCTTTTTCACTTTCCTTTGGGTCTTTTTTGCCTTTTCCTATCTCTCTTGGGTTTTATTGACTTCTAGTATTTCTTTATATTGTAATGTTTTAACAAAAATTGGCACACTTTCTTCATTTATATAAGTGTGGCGGAAAACACATGCTACAAAGGAGAAACATAATATGAAATACTACATCAATAGAACTAACCCATCACTCAGCGGAATCGACGCTTTATTCTCAGACCTCTTCGGAGACGGAATGTACACAACAAGAATCCCACAGGTGGACGTATATGAGACACCTACATCATATGTCGTCGAGGCAGATGTTGCAGGATATGAGGAGGGAAGCATCGCCAT
>JALFYG010000040.1 GCA_022784805.1 Spirochaetales bacterium | reverse complement strand
TGTCAGGATAATGAGGGAGAATATCTCTGGAATAAGAGTCATCAAGGCTCTTGGAAAGGAGAAAAGAGAGAGTGAGCGTTTTGAAAGCGCTGACAAAGCTATGGAAAAGGATGAGATCAAGGCTGGATTTACAATGGCTCTCCCTACATCCATTGTAAAACTCTTCATGAACATAGGCTTGGTTCTTGTTGTCTTGGTAGGAGCAAAGAGGGTTAATGAAGGCACCATGAAGCCAGGAGTCATTCTCGCCTTCCTCAGTTATTTCCAGATGATCATGATGGGTGTTCTGACCCTCAACAGATTCTTTCTGATGATGAGTAAGGCCAATGCCTCTGCAGATAGAATCAAAGACACCATGGATTCTGTCTCTTCCTTGAAAAAGATTGAGAATAAGGATGTGGGAGAGGAAGCAAAGACTGGCTACGTTGTCTTTGATAATGTCTCTTTCTCCTACTCCAGCACTTCTGATGCTGTAAGCGACATATCTTTCTCATTGGAGAGGGGTAAGACACTGGGAATCATCGGAGGAACAGGAAGCGGAAAGAGCACGATTGTGAATCTGATGATGAGATTCTATGATCCTCAGAAGGGTAGGATCTATATCGATGGAAAGGATGTTAGGTCCTATGAACTCCCGGAGCTACGAAAGAATTTCGGTGTTGTTTTCCAGAATGACTTTATCTTCCACGATACTATCTCCTCCAATATCAAGATCGGTCGTGATATCCCGGATGAAATGATGGAAAAAGCTGCTGAAAATGCTATGGCAGCTGAATTCATCAATAAGTATGAAGATAGATATGAGCATGAGGCTGCTATACATGGAGCTTCATTCTCTGGAGGACAGAAACAGAGGATACTCATATCCCGTGCCCTTTCCGGGGACTCTCCTGTAATAATTCTCGATGACTCATCTTCCGCCCTCGATTACCACACAGACAGCATGGTGAGAAAGAATATACTCTCCTCCCATAAGTCATCGTCCTTGGTAATCGTTGCACAAAGAGTAAGCGCTGTAATGAATGCAGACGAGATCTTGGTTCTTCATGACGGAAAGATTATCGGAAGAGGAAAACACGATCATTTGATGGAGACCTGCTCTGAATATAGTGACATCTATCACACACAGATGGGGGAGGCGAAAGAATGAATTTTTCAAAGATGATTCAGAAACGCCCCAAGGATACAAAGGGCACACTCAAGCGCTTATGTAAAACCCTTGCCCCATTTAAGGTAATAATATTTATTGTTGCTTTCTTGTCTCTTTTATCGTGTCTATTATCACTTTTGGGGCCATATTTCTGTGGAGAGGCCATCAACGAAGTGGAGAAGGGACCGGGTGCAATTGATTTTGACGTTGTATGGAAATGGGCTCTATTGATGCTTTTTTCATATATCATTTCAGAGATTGTTTATCTGGCCATAAACCTTCTTATGGTGCTTGTGTCCAAGAAGACTGGTTATGCCCTGCGTAAAGAGTGTTTTGATAAACTTCATCGTCTTCCTGTCTCTGTCTTCGATACCAACCGTGCAGGTGATATCCTGAGTCGCGTCTCCTATGACGTGGATGTTGTCGCAACATCTATCCAGGCTGATATCTCCCAGATCCTCACCACCATCATTACGGTTCTTGGATCATTTTTCATGATGGTGAAGATATCTCTTCCACTTTCCATCGTGACCATGGTCACCTTGCCTATCACGATTCTCTATACAATAAGAATCAAGGGAATTACACGTCCTCTTTATTCAAAGAGAAGTGAAAAGTATGGTGAGATGAATGGCTTTGTAGAGGAGATGTTCTCCGGAGAGAAGACTATTCAGGCTTATAGTTATGAAGGTAAAGTCGCAAAGCAATATAGAGACATCAACAGGGATGCCTCAAACGCATACTATGAAGCCGATGTAAGAGGTGTCACCATTGGTCCTACTATGGGTATGATGAATAACCTCTCCCTTGCCCTTAACGGCACCTTGGGCTCCATCCTCTACATGTTCTCATATGCAACCCTGGGACAACTTTCATCATTTATTCTTTATTCAAGAAAGTTTTCCGGGCCTATTAATGAGCTGGCAAATATCATGAATGAGATATTCTCCGCCTTAAGTGCAGCAGAAAGGATTTACTCTTTTCTGGATACGGAAGAGGAGCTTCCTGATAAAACAGACGCAAAGGACTATGGCTACGGAGACGGAAGCATTGAAGTCAGGAACATCCACTTTGGGTATGTTCCTTCCAAGGAAATACTTCATGATGTCTCTTTCTACACAGGAAAAGGAAAGACGCTGGCAATTGTGGGAGAGACAGGAGCTGGCAAGACGACGATCATCAATCTTTTGATGAGATTCTATCGTCCTCAGGCTGGAAGTATTTTGATAGACGGAAGAGACAGCCTTGATATGAAGGTCTCTTCCCAGAGACGCCAGTTTGCCATGGTTCTCCAAGATACTTGGCTTTTCAGTGGCACTGTATTCGAGAATATTTCATATGGAAGGGATGGGGCCACCATGGAAGAAGTTGTGGAAGCTGCTAAGAAAGCAGGTATCCACCACTTTATAACAACGCTTGAGAAGGAGTATGACACTGTAATCAGTGAAGACGGAGGAAACATTTCCAAAGGACAGAAGCAGCTACTGACCATAGCAAGGGCTTTCTTGTCTGATTCTCCTGTTTTGATCCTGGACGAGGCCACAAGTAATGTTGATACCTCCACGGAAAAGAAGGTGCAGAAAGCCATGAATGATTTGATGAAGGGAAGAACCGCCATCGTCATCGCCCATAGGCTTTCAACAATTGAGAACGCCGATGAGATAGTCGTAATGAGCAATGGTTCTATTGTTGAAAAAGGCACCCATTCTTCACTCTTGGAAAAGAAAGGTGCCTATTACAAGTTGTATAGATCTCAGTTCTCTTGATTGCCTTTTTTACTCTCTTGTCCATCGATAGTACCGTCATTCATCTCCACCCGGGGGATGAATGAGGAGGCTATCTTCCCCTTGCCCCGTGTCTTTACATATATGTATCCTAGGATAGAGAAGACGACAGCACCGATGAAGTTGACGAAGAGGTCCTTCATTGTGTCTATGATTCCGATATCCAAATATCCTCCGAGGCCCAGGTTCTCTTGTGTTCCATCACCATGTACGATTATTACGTCGGCTATATCTTTGACCTTCACAACCTTATTGGATTTGGTGACATCAAGCTCCACAGTGTTTATATGGCGGACAATGGTGTCTTTCTGCATATCTGTTCCTACAAAATAATCAGCAGAGAATTCGAAGAATTCCCATAGGACTCCTATGGTCATGGAGAAACAGAAAGCGACGACAGCGAGAAATAGAGGGGAGAGCTTAAATGTAAAGCGTTCGTCTCTGTTAAAGAGATCCACCAGTGCAAAACCTACTGCAGCGCATAAGAAGCCGTTGAGTGTATGGAGGACAGTGTCCCAATGAGGGACCTTGATATAGAAAGAGTGGATTTCACCCAAGATTTCAGCTGCAAAGATAAAGCATAGAATAATTATCTCCAATGCTGTAGGAAGATATATCTTCAGCTTCTTTGTAAGGATGGATGGAGCGATGAGAAGAACAAGCGTGAGGCCACACATGAACATATTCTCATAAGCACCTCTGAAAAATGCTCTCACCATTACAACTATGACCAGTGCTCTCAGTACAAGGTAGACTGTGAGTGTCCTTTTATTTGTATATGGTACAACTTTCTCCTTTTTTACTTTCTTCTCTTTCTTTTCTTTTCCCATATCTCTCCTCCATTATATACTCTTGCAGTGGCTGCAGTCTCCGTTGCATCCACCGCTGCTTTGACCGCTACAGACAATGTCGCTGCTTTCCAGCGTGCCGTCAATCCAGCTATTTATGACATTCTTTGCCTTTCCTTCCGTTCCTCCGACGATTTCGACCCCTATTCTGGAGAGCTCAATCATCATTGGAATATCAAGGTTGGCGCATATAAATACTTCTACATCTTTAGCCTCAAGGAGAGGGAGGATAGAATAATCTGATACTTCGATTTTCTCTTGGGAAAGTATTTCGTCTTCCTCTATGTCAAAAAACAAGAGGAACTCTGCTTCTTCGGCATTTTTCTTAATGTAATCAGATGAATCTACAGGACAAGCGACTCTCATTATTCACTCCACATTAGTTGTATCCCATTTTGTGATTGATTTAAACAAAATACAACAAAAAAAAGAATAATAAAAGAATTAAAACTATTTGTATTGAAAGAAGAAAGCAATGAAAAAACCGCGGATAGCCGCGGTCTTATGTTTCACTATCTGACAATCTTTTCAAAGTCTGAAGCTGGATGCTTGCACCATGGGCAAATGAAGTCTTCAGGTAGCTCTTCACCCACATATTCATAACCACAGACTGTACATCTCCAGACAGTCTCTCCCTTTGGAGTTGTTCCGACCTTCTCTGGTTTTGGCTTGATATTGCTCTGATAGTATGCATACGTAACAGAAGGATCTTCAGAGAGTACTTCCATATCTGTAACTTGTCCAATAAAGAGGGTATGGGAACCAAGGTCCACTGTCTTCTCGACTTTTACGCTGATATAAGCATTGCAGCTTTCTGTAATGTATGGAACGCCATTAATTCCTCTGAGCCATCCGTCAAAACCAACGAACTTATCATTGTCCTTTCCACTCTGGAAACCAAATCTCTTGAATAGAGAGAAGTCTGCCTTTTCTGTAATGGAGGAGACTGTGAAGGCACCAGTACGCATGATCATGTCATGTGTATAGTTCTGTTTGTTTACAGAGATAGAAATCTGATTTGGCTCTCCGGCAGCCTGAATGGCTGTATTAATGATACATCCATTGTCTTTGCCGTTTTCATTTGCAGTCAAGACAAAGAGCCCATATGTAAGTTTGTACATTGCTTTTTTATCCATAGAAATACTCCTTATCAAATAATACTTCTAATTTGATGTGAAAGCAAATAATCAAGAAAAAGATATTAGAATGTAAAATATAATTGACAAAAATATCTAATAACTTTACTTTATGTCCGTTAAGGAGAGATTTATGAAAAATTGGTATAACATAGGAATGGGCGTTGGCCTGCTTGTTGGTCTTGGAGTTCTTGTGGTGAACTCAAAAAGAAAGAAAAAAAGCGGGGAGTGTGAATGGGACGAGAGGCAGATTGCAGCAAGAGGCGAGTGCTTCATGATAGGATTCTGGGCACTTGTTTTGGCTTCTACATTCTTGGCTCTCTATGCCTTCTTTGTTGGCAAAAGTCTCTTTGAAACATCTGAGACAGGAAATATCATTGCTGTTTTGATAGGTATCGGAGCCTTTGCCGTTGCTGCAATCATTAAAGATGCTTATTTCTCTCTTAAGGAGAATAAGAGACAATTCTTCGTTATGGGAACTATTCTTTCCATCATGATGGGACTGGGAACAATCAGATTTGCCACCGAAGGGCTTCTTGTTGCAGATGGTAAGCTATGTGACAGATCTCTGATTGCTTTTGTCTTCGTGCTTTGGGTTATAATTATGATTACTCAGGCTATACACTCAAAAAGAGAGGTTGATGAGGAGTGAAGAATCTGAAACTCAAAAGTGCCAGGGCTTTGATGGACTTATCTCAAGAGGCACTGGCAGAGAAGGTGGGTGTCTCAAGGCAGACTATCAACGCCATTGAAAAAGGCGACTATAACCCGACCATCAAACTGTGCATCTCAATCTGCAAGGTGCTGAATAAGACTCTTGATGAGCTTTTTTGGGAATAGAAAGTTCAGCCTATTTTTTAGTTAGTTCATCAAAATACCCTCATTTTCAACAAGTTGGATGTACACTGTAAAAAAGGAGTACAGGGCTTTGAAGATTCTTGTTAACCAGATTGGATATGTATCCAGCGAACATAAGAGAGTAATCGTTGAATGCGAGGGAGAGAATATTGAGTCTTTCTCTGTTATCAGAGTTGAGGATGAAAAAGAAGTATATAGAGGGAGTTTTGAGTATTTTGGAAAGGTCGCAAGATGGAAGAAAGGGGAGTACTATGTGGGAGACTTCTCAGACTTCAAAATCCCTGGCTCTTATAAGATTAAAGTGAATGATGTGTCCGAGAGGATTGAGATAGCTGAATACCTAGTAAATTTGAGGCTTATCAGCGCAAACACTGCATTTTTCAAGGCTTCCCGCTCTTCAGGGGAGTGGTTTCTGGAAGACAGGCATCTTAAGTTTTCGGGCCCCAGAGAGGGTGAGATGGACCTCTCAGGAGGATGGTTTGATGCCTCCGGCGACCACGGTATCCACCTCTCACACTTATCTCATAGCACTTGGTACAACCCTCAGCAGATGGGATTAAGTGTTTATTTCTTCTTTTTAGGATATGACTACATAAAGAGAAAGAACTCTCCTTCATACACTATTCTTGGAAAGAGAATGCTGGATGAAGGTTCATGGGGTGCAGATTTCTTGATGAAGACACATATTCCTTCCGGTTCATTTATCCGTTCCATCAGGCGCCATGAAGACTTGGACCATATGGACATCATAAAGGGAACCAGATCCATTGGTTTTGATTACCATAACTCTTCCGACCAATTTGAAGAGGCAACCACCAGGGACCAGGAAGTAGTTGATGATACTTATTATGAAGCATCTCTACGCTCTGGCGGGGCTATGGCTATCGCCGCCCTGGCAGCAGCCTCTTATCATGAAACATCTTCTGAAGTCTATAAAAATGAAGACTATCTCTCTTCTGCAATGGAAGCCTATGATTTCCTGGTTGAGAATAACTTTCTCTACACAAATGATGGTAAGTGGAACATTGTGGATTATTACACAGTTCTCATTGCCTCTACCGAGCTTTATAAAGCCACAGGAAACGAAAAGTATTTATTGGAAGCAAGGAAGTGGTGTCAGGAATTGAAGGGATCCTCGGTATTGTTGGAGAAAGGTGAACGACGCTTTGAATATAAAGAGGGAATGCCCTTCCACCATGCGTCTGACGAAGGTCTTCCAATCCTAGCTCTTCTTCTCTATGGAGAAATTGAGAGTGATGAAGCGAAAGCAGAGGAAGCATTCACCACAGCAGAAGAAGTCATGAGACATAAAGTGAGCATCTCGAAGGCGATAAATAATCCATTCTTCTATCCTTTGGAAGAGATTACTGGAGGAAAGATTCAGTTCTTCTTCCCCCACGATACTACAGTCTCTCCTTGGTGGCAGGGTGAGAACGCAAGATTGGCGTCCCTTTCAGTAGCTTCATTTCTTACTTCCAAACACACTGGTGACGATTCTCTCAGGGAGGAATTGGAGAAGATGAGCTCCTCCACCTTGGATTGGATTATGGGACAGAATCCATATGACGCATCCATGATCGATGGCTTTGGAAGAAATAATCCTCAATACTTCTTCTTCAATAACTATGACTACATGAACATTCCGGGAGGAATAGTCAACGGCATTACCAGTGACGAGGATGACGAGGAGGGTATTCTTCTCGTTACAGCTCCAACCTCCACAATATCAGACAATTGGAGATGGGCGGAGCAATGGCTACCACATGTATCTTGGTTTATGCTTGCAAAATGTATAAGAAACGAGTAAAGAGGTGTTGTAGAGGAACAACTGTTTTGTGGTATTATCCTCACTTGAGGTGACGCTATGTACATGGGAACACTACTGAAATCACTTTTGACACTCTTTCTTCTTGTGGCCACAGGTTATGTGATCAAGAAGATAAATCTTGTTTCAGACAATACTACAGATGAACTATCAGATGTGCTTCTAAAGGTGATAGTCCCATGTTCAATCATCGCTTCCGGTTTTGAAGGTAAAAGCGGAGACGTGAAAAAGTTAGGACTCTCTTTCCTGATCATCAGTCTCTGCTATATAGCGTTTTTTATCATCTCATTCCTTGTCTTCAGAGTGATTGTGAAAGAGAAGGGAAAGAGAAACATATCCGTAAATATGTGTGTCTTTGCCAATACAAGCTTTATTGGCCTTCCTCTTACTCAAGTCCTCTTCGGCTCGGAGGGAATGATCTACGCCGTCATATATAACCTTCTTTATAACGTATTTATGTTTACCTATGGCATAAGGCTATTCGATGGAGAGAGGAAAGAGAAGGTTGATATCAAGGGGATTCTCTTGGAGCCTCTTACCATCTCATCTGTTCTCTCTATAATATTGTTCCTTCTCCCAATTGAAGACGGAGGAGTGATTGAAGATTTCTTTGCAGCCATCGGCGGTGTCTCCGGACCTTTATCTATGATGCTTGTAGGCTCCTGGCTCATAGGAATGGACTTGAAGAAGGTAATGACAAAGCCTCTTTGTTATTTAGTTTCACTAATGAGACTTTTGATTCTTCCTTTTATTGTTTATCTTGTCTTGTCCCTATTCCCAATGGATGAGGTGATGAGAAACACAATAGTGTTGATGTCTGCGCTTCCTGTGGGAACATTAAACGTCATTTTCTCAAAGAAGTATGGAGGAGACGCAACATTTCCCAATGAAACGATGATGCAGAGCTTGGTGCTTTCTGTTGTGACTATTCCTCTTATTGTCCTTCTTTTCTGATTGTATTTCTCTCCCTATTTTCGAGATATGCCTTTATATTCTCACCTGTTTCATAGATAAGGGTTCGTCTTGCTTCCACGTCTGTCCAAGCAGAGTGAGGAGTTATTATTACGTTATCGAGAGAAAAGAGAGGGCTTTCCTTTCTTGGTTCATTCTCCATTACATCCAGCCCCACTCCCCATATCTTTTTGGATATTAAACCTTCGATAAGAGCATCTTCATCAATAAGCGCTCCACGGGATGTGTTGAGGATAATGACGCCGTTCTTCATCTTCTTTATGTTCTCTGAGTTTATTATGTGATAAGAGTCGTCATTAAGAGGGGCGTGGAGGGCGATGACGTCAGAGGTAGAAAATAAAGTGTCCAAAGAAACAAAAGATACAATGTCATCGCATTCTTTATTGATGTATCTCTTGTATGCAACGACATTCATTCCCATTGCCTTTGCTATCTTCGCTGTCTTACTGCCTATTCGACCATACCCTATGATACCCAGTGTCTTATTATCCAGGGAAAAAGATGGTGTCTCCCAATGTGGAAATGGACTGGTCCATCCTCCGTTCTTTACAATTTGGCTCAGAGAGGAGACTCTCTCTGAGAGCTCCATTAATAGAGCTATGGTTCTTCGAGCCACAGAGAGGGTGGAATAAGAGGGGACATTTGTTACGGTTATTCCTCTTTTTTCGCACGCATCCAAGTCAATATGATTGTAGCCTGTGGCCATGGCTCCAATGTATTTGATGTTTTTGCAGCTGGAAATGACACGCTTGGTCAGAGGAGTATCTACTGTGATCACCATGTCACTATCAGCGATTCTCTCTATTATCTCATCCTCGTCATAGATCAGGTCATCATAGACAGTCAGTATGCCGTGTTTATAGATAGGTTCCCAACTCAAGTCTCTAGGGTTGGTCTCAAGGCCATCAAGTATTGTGATTCTATGTGTATCTTTCATTTGTTCACCACGTTCTGGGGGTTCCCTTTGATAAAGGAACGGATGTTGTCCAAGTTGATGGCAATAATTCTCTCCCTTGCTTCCTTGGCTCCCCATGCCATATGAGGTGTGATGATACAGTTCTTGGCTTTCAGGAGAGGATTATCTTCTCTTATTGGCTCCGTGGAGACTACATCTACTGCCGCCCCGCTGATTTTTCCTTCATTTAAGGCAGAAGCCAAGTTTTCTTCCTTCACTAGGTCTCCACGTGAAGCGTTGATCAGCATAACGCCATCTTTCATCATGGATATGGTTTCTTTGTTGATGATGTATCTTGTGTCTTTAGTAAGCGGGGCATGGAGGGAGATCACATCAGAGTCTCTGAAGAGTGTCTCTTTGGAAACATGTCTCCAGCCTTCCTCGTCTATATATTCTTCGTCTTTTCTTCCGTTGACGATTATGTCCATTCCCATCGCTTTCGCTATCTCTGCAGTTTTCTTTCCAATGCGTCCAAAGCCCAGGATGCCCAGCGTCTTTCCTTTGAGTTCAACAAGAGGATAGTCCCAGAAACACCAATCTATAGACTTGCCCCACCTTCCTTTTCTCACTTCTTCGCTATGGTGTCCGATGTGATGGCAGAGCTCCAACAATAAAGCGATTGTATATTGGGCAACGCTGTCAGTTCCGTAGGTCGGTATATTTGAAACAGGTATCCCCTTTGTTTTGGCATATTCTGTGTCTACTACATTGTATCCAGTTGAAAGGAGAGCAATGTACTGAATAGATGGGCAGGCTTCGATTACTTCTTTTGAGATAGGAGTTTTATTTGTGATGACGATATCGTTATCACTGATTCTCTCGATTATCTCACTGTTATCTCTGCGGGTCCTGTCGTAATAAGTGAAGTCACCTAACTCCTTTAAGCCATCCCAGCTAAGATCTCCTGGATTAACTGCATATCCATCTAATAAGACAATCTTCATTTTTCTCTCCTTCTTTCTATTTTGCCGTAGAAGGGACATATTTCCAATAAAAAACGGTCAAGATGAGCCTCTCTGACCCGTTTTTACGCAAAATTAGGGAAAAACGCGTTCAGAAACAAAGAGTTCATTATCTACACTGTGAAGAGACAGGGTATCAATAGATATAAATGAAAAAACTTTCTTAATAAGGGCGATTAGCTTATAATATTGGTGAACCACAGAAAGCTTCGAGACGCAATGACGAGATAGGAGAGATCTGCAGAGTCTTTCTCAAGAAAGGGAAAGAGGTGATCAAGAACAAAGCGGTGAAGGCGAGAGTCGATGAGGTCTTCACACCGGAGGAGGAGAACAATATATGCATGGAGGAACAGAGATTCATCAATGCCCAGGTGAAAAAGGAATTGGAAAAGATAGATAGAGAAGTCAAGGAATTGAAGCAGAAGTATCAGAAGAGAGAACAGGAGTATCTTCAGAAAGAGCAGGAAAAGGAGATTTCCAACGTGAAGTTTCTGTTTTCACAGGGTATTTCTCCTGAGGTTATTTCAAAAGGAATCAATATACCTCCTGATAGAGTCAAAGCGATTCTTGCTATGTAATATCAACTGAAATAGATACTGAAGCCATGTGGTCTTTACGATTGCATGGCATTTTCTTTAGATGTATTCACCCGTTCTATCTAAGGAATCTCCTTGTTTTTCTTCGAAAAAGAGGAAAAACGGGCAAAAAAACGAATTTCACAAAATTTTATGTGGCGAACTCCCCCTTTTGTTGTTAATATGAGCGGGCTGACAAAAGCCTCTTTCATTTCTTTCGTCGACTGAAATGTGAGGGGGAAAGGCAGACTTGAAATCAGGGGCTGGGAAAACACCCAGAAAAGTTTTTATGGAATGAAAAGGATAAAGTAAAATGGACGCAACATCTACAAACAAGTACTTTACAGATCGCCAGAATGAATTCGAATCATCGGCTAGGAGTTACCCTAGAAAGTTCCCGTTTGCTTTGAAGAAGGCAAAGGGAGTTTGGGTGGAGGATGTAGAAGGAAACAAGTATCTGGATTTCTTATGTGGAGCAGGTACTTTGGCTTTAGGTCACAATGATGATGAAGTTAATCAGGCAATGATTGACCTTATTTCATCAGGAGCTCCTCTCCATACTTTGGATCTTACTACTCCTGCAAAGGATAAATTCGTTGAAGAGATTCATTCTATTCTTCCTTTCGGAATGGCTAAGGATGTGAAAATACAGTTTTGTTCACCTTCTGGTACAGATGCCACCGATGCTGCGATTAAGCTTTGTAAAAGTGCAACAGGAAGAGGAAGTGTAATTGCTTTCTCTGGTGGCTACCATGGCATGGGACATGGAGCTATGGCCCTTACAGGTAACTGTAACGCAAAGAATAAAGTACAGAATTTGATGCCAGGCGTCCAATTCATGCCTTATCCATACTCATATAGATGCCCAATGGGCCTAGGTGGAGAAGAGGGAGCAAAAGCATGCGGAGCATACTTTGAGAGACTCTTGAAAGATCCTGAAAGCGGCATAACAAAGCCAGCTGCTGTTATTCTCGAACCAATTCAGGGAGAGGGTGGAGTAATTCCTGCACCTGTTGAGTTCCTTCAGACAGTAAGAAGAGTCACAGCAGAATTGGATATTCCATTAATCTGTGATGAAATTCAGTGTGGAATGGGAAGAAGCGGAAAGATCTTCGCATTTGAATATGCTGGAATCATTCCTGATGTCATTCTTGCATCCAAGGCTATCGGCGGCACCCAGCCAATGAGTGTTGTCATCTACAACAAGAAGCTTGATACTTGGGGACCTGGTGCCCATGCAGGTACATTCAGAGGTAATCAGCTTGCAATGGTTGCTGGAACTGTAGTCATGGAAAGACTTAAGTCTCCAGGATTCTTGGATGATGTAAAGAGAAAGGGTGATCTTTTCAGAGGCAGAATGGAAGCATTGAAGGCAGAGTGTCCGATCATCGGAGATGTCAGAGGCAAGGGCTTGATGCTTGGTATCGAGTTTGTTGATCCAAATGGACCAGTGGATGTAATGGGACACCCTGTTGAGAGCGGAACAATCTGCGCTCGTGTCCAGAAAGAGTGCTTCGAGAATCACCTTGTAATGGAGAAGGGTGGAAGAAATGGCTCTGTCATGAGATGTCTCACTGCCCTTACTATCAGCGATGAAGACTTGGAAACAGGAATCCAGATTCTTGAGAAAGTCGTCAGAAATATCAACAAAGACTATGTCAAATAAGCCCTTTATCCTATCAAATAAGAATGAGGACAAGAAGGAATTTGAAGCCATGATCAATAAGACCATGGCTTCCTTCTTTCGCACTACAGAAGATCCAAGCGCCTTCTCAGGCATTAATCCCTATGTACTGAGAAAAGAGATCAATGACCTGGGTTTCCTTCCAGATAATGGTCTTGGTTTTGATAAGACCATGGAAAAAGTGGAGAAAACTATTCTTCCAAACCTTCTCAGAACCTGGTCTCTTTCTTATATGCCACACCTTCACTCTCCAGCTTTGATGGAGACTATTTGCTCTGAGCTCTTGATAGCATCCTTCAACGACAGTATGGACAGCTGGGACCAGGGACCTGCTGCAACGGAAGTGGAGGAGGCAATGGTTCATGGCCTTTTGTCTCTCTATGGCTACTCTGAAGGATCTGACGGATGTTTCACCAGCGGTGGAAGCCAGTCCAATATTTCTGCAATCATTGCAGCCAGGGATTGGTACTTGGGAGAGAATTTTGGGCTTGATGTAAAGAAGAAAGGCATAGGGGAAGAAGGAAAGCGCCTCTTGCTATATACCTCCGAAATCTCTCACTTCTCCATGGATAAAGGCTGCCATATCTTGGGCTTGGGGTATGACGCTGTAAGAAAGCTTCCAGTAGACGATAAGTGCAAAGTCGACATCGAGGCATTCAGGAAAATGGTTGAAGAAGATGTCAGAAATGGTTTCTATCCTTTTGCAGCTGTGGCTACTATCGGAACCACAGACTTTGGCTCTATTGATGACGTAAAAGAGATGAGAGCAATCTGTGATAAATATGGCATGCATCTCCATGCTGACGCAGCCTATGGCTCAGGAGCCATAATGAGCGAGAAATATAGGGATAGAATCGGAGACTTGTCTCTTGCAGATTCCATCACTATAGATTTCCATAAGATGTTCCTCCTTCCTATCTCTTGCTCAGCTCTTCTGTTGAAAAATGGAAAGAAGCTTAGTTGTTTCGAGCTCCATGCTGATTACCTCAATAGGGAAGAAGATGAAGAGGATGGATACATTAACCTGGTGGGAAAGAGCATGCAGACTACAAGGCGTTTCGATGCTTTGAAAGTATTCATGGCTTTCCAGACAAGGGGAAAAGATGGCTTTGATGAGATGATCACAAAGGTCATCGATAATGCTGACTACTTCTGGTGTCTTATAAAAGATGATCCTGACTTCATTGTTCCTGTGCGCCCGGAGCTATCGAGTGTAGTATTCGCTCTCAGTGATGGGGATGAGATCAATAAGAAGGTAAGAAGAAGGCTCTTGGAGAACGGAACAGTAATCGGGCAGACAGTTATGAATGGAAGAGTAATGCTGAAGTTCACTCTTCTTAATCCAAACCTGAATAAATCTGATTTTTCTGTGATTATAGAGAGGATAAAGAAGTATCGTGATGATCTGAGAGGTGAAGCATGAGATACTTTTTGACTTCTTATCCAATAGATGACACCACAGGAAAACTCTCTGAAAAGAATAAATTCAGAGAACGCTTTCTCCTTTCTATCGGAGAAAAGGTTGATATGCTCTTTGTTGCATCCGATCCTGATGGCTATGAGTTTTCAGAGTTTTTTGCTTCTGATATCTCCTCAGTCCTTGAAAAGGAAGAAGTGGAAGTTTCTTCCCTTTACATCCTGGACAATAGAAACAAGGGAAAAGCAGCGTCACTCTTTAAGAAGTGCAATCTTGTTGTCCTGGCAGGAGGACACGTCCCGACACAGAATAAGTTCTTCGCTTCTTTTCCTATAAAGATGCTTCTTTCACGCTTCAAGGGTACTCTCTTGGGAATAAGTGCAGGAACAATGAATAGCGGAAAAGAAGTATACCTGATGCCGGAAGAGGAGGGTGAAACTAAGAGTGATGAGTGCAATAAGCTGGTTAAGGGTCTCGGACTGACAAGTCTTGTTATTATTCCTCACTATCCTGAGGCTGAAGACTGGAAACTGGATGGCCTTAATCTTTATAAAGATGTTGTTTATCCATTCTTCCAGAATAGGGCTGTAATGTGTATCCCTGACGGCACCTATGTCTATAACAGCGATGAAGGCGAAGTAATATGTGGTGAGTGCTGGTCAATAATCGATGGAAAGAGAAACAGGATATCTGTAGACGGTGAAGAAGTGTTTGTGGAAAAAGAGTAATTGAGTTTTGTATATTGCCTTCCTTTACTTTTTTTGCAATATAATGGCTTTATAATTACTTGTCTTAGGAGACTTTAGATGAAAAAATTATTAGTATTTTTACTCGTGCTTGTTTCAGTTTTTTCTTTCCTTTGGGCCGAAGGCGCTGTAGAAATGGCAGAAAAGACAGAAATCAAAGTTTTGATTCTCCCAAAGTTTGAGATTGGTGCACTTTCCGGTGACTTCCCAGGCGAAGCTCAGTACTACTATGAAAAATATGTAATGGGCGGAGAAGAGTATGAGATAGCTGGTGGCATGGAAGGCAGCAAGCTCTACGTCAAGGATGGAGTCGCCCTCTATGTAACAGGAATGGGAAAGGTCAACTCAGCTGTATCGGTTGCCTCTATTCTTCTTGATGATAGATTTGATTTCTCTTCTACCTATATCCTATCTACAGGTTGTGCTGGCTCTGCAACAGAATATACAGTAATGGGAGACGTATTTGTAATTACAGCTTGTATCGATTTCGATTTGGGACACCATGCCGACTCAAGGGAAATGGTTGATCAGGAAGGAACCACATGGTTCCATGATGAGGGTTATGACAGCTCATCCTATAAGATTCTCAATCAGGATCTGACTGAAAAAGTATATCAGCTGGTTAAAGACACAGAACTCTCTACTACCGTAAAGACTCAAGCTGCAATGGCTCGAACTTTTGATAATGCAGAATGGGCACTGAGAAACCCTGAAGTAAGAAAAGGCACTACAGTTTCTGGTGACAACTATTGGAAGGGTGAATATGACGAAGCAAATGCCCGTTTGATGACAGAGACATACAATGCTCCAGATCCATATGCTTTGACAGAAATGGAAGATGCAGCCATTGCAGTGGTCATTGATCGCTTTGGCATGCTCGATAGATATATCGTCATTCGTGACAGCGTGAATATGGATGTATTCATGGATGGAGCTACTCCAGAGAGTCTATGGCGTGGTGATGATTCCCTTGCTTCCGAGGACTCAGAAGAATCTGCAGATATCTTTGCCACCGCAAGAAAGAATAACTTCCTTGTGGGAGAGAAAGTGGTTGATGCAATAATCAACGGTACACTTTAAAAGATAAGGGGCTCGAAATGAGCCCCAAAATATTACCAGCTGCCACCGCCACCACCGGAGAATCCACCGCCTGAGAAGCCTGATGATGAGAATCCGCCGCCTCCAGGAGTTGTGGAACCTGTGGAGTTAAAGAGGGTTGTGGAGTAGGAAGAAGAGCAAGAATGGAACAAAAGATAGTAAGTGAACCATCCTGACTGCCAGCTATTTCCATAGAACCAGGTTGGCTGAGGCATATCCATCTCCAACTTTGCATCCTTTGTGTCGAGGCCAAGAGCAAGAGCATATGCCATATGGGTTCCCCATATTCTCTTGTCATCTTCCGTTGGTGTTGCCTTTCCTTCCAATAATT
>JALFYG010000036.1 GCA_022784805.1 Spirochaetales bacterium | reverse complement strand
ATCTTTAAGGAAACAGGACTCACTGTCTCAATAGGCGTGGCATCCAGTAGGTTCCTTGCTAAGCTTGCCTCCGATTTTCATAAGCCAGATGGACTCACGGTGGTCCCCAGGGACAAGGAAGAAGAATTTATAGACGCTGTAGGCCTCGAGAAGCTATGGGGAGTGGGAAAAAGCACACTGGAAGCTATCAAAAGAAAGGGAATAAACTCCACCCAAACCCTCAGAAAATATAAAAAGGAAGACCTTATTTCAATGTTCGGGCAGTCAAGTGGAGAGTATCTCTACTTAATTGTCAGAGGAATTGATCCCGGTATTTATCAAGGTGAAGTCAAATCCCATTCCATCAGTGAAGAGAGGACATTCTGGCCCGACGTATATGGAATAGATGCCCTATCCCAAGAACTACTACTAATGAGCCAAAGCGTCATGTTCAGAGCCTTAGATGAAAAGAGTGTGGGAAGAACTGTGACTGTGAAACTCCGTTACGGTGACTTCTCCACCTTCACCATCTCTGAAACCCCTAAAAGCGGCATCTATTCCTCCGACGATATCTATAGAATTGCACAGCGATTATTGGAGAAGAAATATAACAACACAGGCGTCAGACTCCTAGGTGTAGCACTTGGAGGAGTATATGAAGGAGAAAACCCTGAACAAGGTGAATTCTTCATTGAGAAAAAACAGAAACTAAGAGACTTGGAAAAAACTATCCTTAATCTATCAAAAGATGGAAAAGTTGTTACTAGAGCAGCATCAATAAAGGAGAGTGAACTTGCCCATAAAGAATGAGAAGGTGTAGAATTCTCTCATGATTTACATTTGCCTCATTGAGCCAGAGATACCTCAGAACACTGGAAACATTGCCAGAACTGCAGCTGCAACAGGATCTACGCTGGTTCTAGTCCACCCACTTGGCTTTGACATCTCAGAAAAAGCCGTAAGAAGATCAGGGTTGGATTATTGGAAAGATGTAAAAAAGATTGAATACCAGAGTAAAGAAGAATTCTTCTCTACCCTCAGTGGCAAAGAGTGCTGGTTCTTCTCAGCCCACGCAGAAAAGAGATACACAGATATATCATTTCCATCCACAGAAGACGTTTACCTTATATTCGGTAAGGAGTCTGTGGGACTGGGAGAAGAGATTTTAAATAAGAATAAGGACAGGGCTCTAAGAATTCCTTTAAAGAAGGGAGAAAGGTGCCTTAACCTTTCCAATAGTGTTGCCGTTGCTGTATATGAATGCCTTAGGCAATGGAATTACCCTGATTTTGAATAGGAGGGAAAGATGGAAAAGAAGAAATATAAAATAGCTGTGATCGGCGGAGGCAACATGGGTGGCGCCATAACCACCGCTCTCTCCAAGAAAGGAGAATATGAAGTCTTCTTATATGAACGCACTATAGAGAAGGCAAAGGCCCTCTTGGACGAATGTCCTGTCACCCTTCTTTCTTCCATCTCTGAGGCAAAAGAAATGGACGCTGTAGTCATAGCCTTAAAGCCTCAGAATCTACCTGCATTCTATGAAACATTAAGTTCTCTTTCTCCTAAACTTTATATCTCTATTTGCGCAGGAGTGGATCTCGATACCCTTAAATCAAATCTCAAGAGTGATTCCGTGATCCGCTTCATGCCAAACATCGGTGCAAAGGTGGGAAAGAGCGTGACAGCTGTGGCAGCTGGAGATGATATAGATAATGAGATGCTGGAATTGAGCATGGATATAGCATCATCCTTCGGAGACGCATTTTTGTTGGATGAAAGCCTATTCTCCGCTTTCATCGGCATCTCAGGCAGCGCAATAGCCTTCGTCTTCGATTTCATGCATAACCTTGCAATGGCCGGAGTAAAGGAGGGAATACCATACAACAAAGCCCTTTCCATTGTTTCAGGCACACTTGAAAGTGCAGCAAAACTTCAAAAGGCCACCGGCAAGGGTGCAATTGAATTGGAAACTATGGTATGCTCTCCTCGTGGAACAACAATCGAAGGTGTGAAGGCACTGACAGATGGAGGATTTGCATCAATTGTGCAGAGCGCTGTAGAAGCCACAGTAAAAAAGAGTGAAGAAATGACGCGGAACGCCAAATGAGTGGAGGAAAGCAAAATGATAGACGTAAAAGAACTCAAAACCAGATATGATGAGATTTCCAAGAACATCAAAGACAGGTTCATGAATGTTGATCTCGATAAAATCGTAAAAGATCAGGAAGAGAGAGCTGCTCTTCTCTTGGAAGTCGAGAACCTCAGAAGTAAGAGAAATGAAACAGCCCAGAAGATGAAGCAGAAGCTTGATAACGAAACAAGACAGCGCTACATCCAGGAAGGAAAAGAGATCAAGGAAGCTCTCGCAGAGAAGGAAGCCAAGCTTACTGAACTTGATGAAATCTTCAAGAAAGAAGCCATGACTATTCCAAACTACGCTTCACCTGAAGCTCCAATTGGAAAAGAAGACAAAGACAACCTTGCAATCAAGTTCTATGGCGAGCCTACAAAATTCTCTTTCAAGACAAAGGACCATGTACAGCTTGGTGAAGAGCTGGATATCCTCGATTTCGATAAGGGTGCAAAGGTTTCCGGTCAGAAGTTCTACTACATCAAGAACAAGGCTGTCATCCTCCAGATGGCTCTCGAGCGCTATGCAATGGACATAGTCGTAAAGCATGGCTTTACTCCTTTCATCACTCCAGACGTTGCCAAGGAAGAGATTCTAAATGGTATCGGCTTCAACCCAAGAGGAGCAGAATCAAACATCTACACAATCGAAGGAACAGATACTTGTCTTGTTGGAACAGCTGAAATCACACTTGGCGGTTATTACAAAGACACCATCCTCAATAAGGAAGACCTCCCAATTAAGATGACAGGCCTCTCTCACTGCTTCAGAAGAGAAGCTGGTGGTGCCGGTCAGTATTCAAAGGGCCTCTATAGAGTCCACCAGTTCTCCAAGCTTGAGATGTTCATCTACTGTCTCCCAGAGGAAAGCGAGATGTACCACAAAGAAATTCTTGCCATCGAAGAGGAAATCTTCCAGGGCTTGGGTCTCCCATACAGAATCGTCGATACAGCAACAGGTGACTTGGGTGCTCCAGCATACCGCAAGTTCGACATCGAAGCTTGGATGCCAGGTAGAGGTGACGAAGGTGAGTATGGTGAAGTCACAAGTACTTCCAACTGTACAGATTATCAGGCTCGTTCCCTCAACATCCGCTTCCGCGATGACGATGGCAAGATCAAGTTCGTGCACATGCTCAACGGAACTGCAGTAGCACTTTCCAGAGCAATGGTTGCAGTAATTGAAAACTACCAGAACGAAGACGGATCCATCACTATTCCACCTGCACTGGTACCATATACAGGTTTTGACAAAATCGAAAAGAAGAACTAATTATGACAAGCGCATTGGTCACCGATTTTTATGAACTTACAATGATGCAGGGATATTTCCTTGAGCATCAGAATCCTAGAGTTGTTTTTGACATGTTCTATAGAACAAACCCCTTCAACGGTGGATACACAATATTCACCGGTTTGGAGGAGCTTGTAACAAAGCTGGAAGAGTTTAGGTTCAGCAAGGAAGATATCGATTACCTCAGAAGTCTGGGCAAGTTCCAGGAAAGCTTCTTGGATTATCTTGCCTCCTACCGCTTCACCGGTGACCTTTATGCTTTCGATGAAGGAACTCCTGCCTTTCCTCAGGAACCTTTGATCAGAATTGAAACCAATATGCTGGACGCTCAGCTTATTGAGTCTATTCTTCTCAATACCATCAACTTCCAGACTCTTATCGCCACAAAGGCTTCCCGTATGAAGATCGCCACCAAAGGTAAGGGTTCCATCATGGAGTTCGGACTAAGAAGAGCCCAAGGTATGGACGGTGCACTCTCTGCTTCCCGCGCATGCTTCGTAGGTGGCTGTGATGTAACAAGCAATACTCTTGCAGGAAAAGAGTTTGGTATCCCTGTTTCAGGCACTATGGCTCACTCCTGGATTATGCTCTTCGGTGACGAATACAAAGCATTCAGAGCCTTTGCAGATATTTATCCAGATAGCTGTATTCTTCTCATCGACACTTACGACACCTTGGGCTCTGGTATCGACGCAGCCATAAGAGTCGGTTTGGAGCAGAAGGCAAAGGGAAAGAAAATCGGTATCAGAATCGATAGCGGTGACCTTTCATATTTGACAAAAGCTGCAAGAGCAAGACTTGATGAAGCAGGTCTAGAAGACGCTACAATCTGCGTATCAAACGACCTTAACGAGCAGATTATCCTTACTCTCATCAACGATGGCGCCCCAATCGACAGCTGGGGAATCGGAACCCATCTGGTGACAGGAGGCAATCAGGCTGCCCTTGGTGGCGTTTATAAGCTCAGTGCAAAGGAAGAGAATGGTGTCTATGTTCCAACCATCAAAATCTCTTCCTCCTACTCCAAGACAACAAACCCTGGAATCAAGCAAGTCTATAGATTCTTCGATAAAAATGGTCAGGCAATGGCAGACCTTGTGGCACTTAACGATGAAAGAATTGAAACTGGTGTAAACCACATCTTCTTCCACCCATTCTCAACTCAAGATATGTTTGTCATGAGGAAGAATACATATGCTGAAATCAAACCACTTTTGAAGAAACAGATGGAGAACGGAAAGAGAATCAATCCATCTCCTTCCTTGAAGGAAATTCAGGAAAGAAGTTTGGAAATGCTCTCTCATTTCGATAAGTCTTATAAGAGACAGGTGAACCCTCATATCTATAAAGTCTCTCTTTCTACAAAGCTCAAGAACCTTAAAGGCGATCTTATCATGCAGGCTAAGATGGCTGAAGACAAAATCTAAAATATTCCGCATCCAAAAGGGTGCGGATGTTTTATAATTTATTACATACATAATTTTAAATATAAAATTCCTAACTAGGAATATTATTTTTCTCCCCAACTCTCAACTAAAGTAAAGATATCTGTTTTCTGAAGATTAACCTGCTTCTTCTTAACCTCTTCAGAGAGAACCTTTTTGTCTACAAATGGCTTCCATTTACTGACAAGGTTCTTTCCAGCAATTCTCTTGATGGAGAAAGCCTTGGTATAGAAACGATTCATGCCAATGCACTCACTCCTGTCTTCAATGACTGAGACACGGTTAGGGAATCTAACGGCAAGGGATCTTGTGACAAACATTTTGTAGCCAAAAAGCCAAGAGCGCATTCCTAAGTCCAAGCTTTGATAGTATTCCCCAAGAATCTCAGTATCATAACCTCTCAGGCGCTGGAACAGTGCCCTGTCATAGAGTCCTGAGCAAAGAACAGGATAAAGAGTAGGTTCCAAGTTCTCAGTTTCAGTGTTTGGCTGGAAAGACTGAGGATCAATCTCCTTACCTCTTATATATGGGGCTCTGATAGTGGGCATTACTTCCAAGTTTGATGAGAGCATTACAGGAGCAATGGCTACAGGATGGTCCTTACCTTCCATTGCCTTCAATAGTTTTTCTCCATCAAAAGCAACGACCTCCATATCAGAGCGGACTATAAAGAAATAGTCGGTATAGCACTCGTCAGCCATTGCGTTGATAAACTCACCAGTGGTAGTGTCATTCTTGAATACGATGAATGTCACTTCAGGGTAATCTTTGGCGATATCATACTGCTCCATCTTGAACTCTGTTGAAAGCACATGGATGGAGAGGTTCATATTCTCAAGATACCAATCGAGCGCAGTGGTCAAATCTTCTTTTGTACCGAAGTCAAGGATTCCTATAGAGAACTGTTTCTGCCTATATAGGGTAGATATTCTATATCCCAGGTCCTGCTTACTGAATACGATTCTATAGCTGCTCATACGCCACCATATCTTCTGGCCTGAAGACTACCTTATGTCCACCACCTATTACATCAGGAATCTCTTTGGAGTCCTTACCCATGGCAAAAGCTATCTCGCCATACTGGTAGTTGGTGATAGCTTTTGCAACTATATCTCCATCTTCATTCTTTACATCAATGACATCACCCTTCAAGAAGAATCCCTCGACACCAAGTATTCCCTTTGGAAGAAGAGACTTATGATCTTTTAGGATTGCTTTTACTGCTCCGTCATCGATGACGATGTAACCAAGGGATGGTGTATTGAGAATCCATCTTTCTCTCTGCTTGAGTCTTTCTGTAGGAAGAATTTATGTTCCAAGTTCTTCTCCATTTAATATTCTGAGTATTGCATCCTCTTCATATCCACTGGCGATAATGGTTCCGCAACCACCCTTCTGTGCTATTTCTGCAGCCTGAAGCTTGGTCTTCATCCCCCCTGTACTGAAAGTAGAACCAGCACCTTTGGCATAAGAGAATACTTCAGGAGTAAGTTCCCTGATCTCTTTCACCATCTTTGCATCTTTGTCTTTCTTAGGGTTTCCTGTATATACACCGTCGATATCTGTAAGGAGAATCAAGAGTTCTGCATCCATCTTACTGGCGCAGTAAGCGCTCATTCTGTCGTTGTCACCAAAAACATCGCCGATTTCAGCAGTGGAAACTACGTCATTTTCATTGAAAATAGGCACTACACCTAGATCAAGAAGTGTTGCCACAGATTCCCTTAAGTTATTGTAACTTGTTCTATTATTAAGAGATGAGCGTGTTATGAGGACCTGGGAACATAAGAGATTGTAAGAAGCAAACTCCTCTTCATACACCCTCATTAGAAGTGGCTGTCCGATAGAAGCGCAAGCCTGCTTCAAAGGAATATGCTTTACAGGAGTAAGATGTCCTATGGCCTTGGCTCCAAGTCCTACGGCACCAGAAGAAACAAGCATTATCTCCATGCCTTTCTTCTTCAGCTCTGCCACTTGTTTGACAATTGAACGAATTCTATCTCTATCTACACCACTGGAGGAAGAAAGAAGATTAGTTCCTACCTTGACTACTATTCGTCTTACTTTGCTGAAATCTCTCATATTAACTCCTTGTGGTGGAATTCCTTGCCATTCGCTCCGGAATATTCACCGACGGTTTCACCATTTCCTCTAAGTATCCACTTGGTTGTCATAAGACCATCCAGTCCCACAGGTCCTCTTGCATGAAGCTTTGATGTCGAGATACCGACTTCAGCTCCCAAGCCAAACCTGAAACCATCAGCAAATCGAGTGGAACAGTTGACAAATACATCTGCACTGTCCACAAAGGAGACAAAGTATGCAGCGTTTTCCTGGTCTTCCGTGATGATGGCATCTGTGTGATGAGAGCCATGAGCATTAATATGCTGGGAAGCCTTCTTTACATCATCTATGACTATTATATTGCACTCTTTATCCAGGTACTCTTTGTCTACGTCTCCCTCTGCTATAGGAGAAGCAGTCTTTAAATACTTGATGCTCTCTTCGTCAGCATGAATCTTTACATTGTTTTCTATAAAAGCTTTCTCAAGCTTTGGAAGGAAAGCGCTGAGGATATCTTTATGGACCAAGAATGTCTCTGTTGCATTACATGCAGCACTGTATTGGACTTTTGCATCCACGCAAATTTTCACAGCTTTATCAAAGTCAGCTGACTTATCGATGAAAGTATGGCACTTACCGTCAGAGTGCCCCATGACAGGGATTCTGGTGTTTTCCATACAGTATCTGACAAACTTATTGGAGCCACGTGGAATCAACAAGTCTACATATTCCTCCGCAGATAACAACACCTTTACGTCTTCTCTGCTCTCTATTCCAAGAATCCAGGAAGAACCAAAAGAGAAGGAAGAAGTTGCTCTTTTAATGATGTCTACAAGAATCCTATTTGTGTATGCGGCTTCTTTTCCGCCTTTGAGTATAAGTCCATTGCCACTTAAGAGAGAAAGCCCTGCAATCTGCAGTAGGGCATCTGGACGAGCCTCAAATATCATACCGATGACACCGATTGGAAATGTCTTTTTCTCCAATACAAAACCTGGATCCAGTTCTCTTTTTTCCCTAATCTTTCCAATAGGATCAGGGAGATTGCATAAGTCTTTATATCCCTTTTCAACACTCTTGATTTTGTCATCACTGAAAACAAGACGATGCAGAATAGAGGATGCTATTCCTTCTTTTTCAGCATTATCTACGTCTTTATTGTTTTCTAATCTAATAGAGTCTTTTTCTTCCTCAAGAAGCCTTGCGATAGAAGCTAAAGCCTCTCTTCTCTCAGAGAGAGATGAAACAGATAATAAAGATGAGGCACGTCGTACCTCACTGAACTGAGCCATTAATTCTTCCATGTAATAATGATAAACCACAGAAAGAAAAGGGTTCAACTGTATGTAGAAGAATACCTATTTCTTTTTCCCACTCTAATCTAATTTGGAAAAATAGAAAGGTCCCAAGAAAAGAGAAGGTTCACCCCTCTTCCCTTGAGCCCCCCAAAATATTAGAGGAGGTTTTGTATTAGCACATCAAAGTTAAGGTTCATAACTTTGAGTAAGCTTATGTATGCCATGATTAGATTCTCTACTACATAGACCATCTTGGGAAGGAGTACAATTTGCCAAATGAAAAAAAGATGAGATCGATGTTCTACCATAAAGGAAGAACAGGATTGCACTCCAAAATGGATACACTATCTTTCTCAGAAATTATTTCTTTTCCTTGACAATATACACCTCTCAGGAATAGAGTAATGATATATTTAAATATTTTAATTATTTGATTATTTCCTTTTTTCAAAGGGAAATATAAGGGGCTTTCATGTTAATGTTCGTCTTTGCTCTAGTAGTGCTAATCGCAACCATCGCAGGCTCTATCAGTGGAATCGGAGGAGGTGTCCTCATTAAGCCTGTAATGGATGCAGCATTCCCTCTCACCACTTCCCAGATCAGTTTCTTAAGTGGAACAACAGTCCTTACCATGACAATAGTATCTCTATTGAGAAGCAGAAATGATTTAAAGCTTGATCTGAGAACTTTGATGCTGGCAATCGGAGGTGCAATCGGCGGAATAGCAGGGAAGCAGGTCTTCGATATCGTAAAGAAAGCTGCTGGCAACGATGCTTTTGTAGGCCTTGTGCAGAACATTATCATGGTTCTTCTTACAGGAACTGTATTTGTCTATACATTAAAGAAAGCGAATATCAAGACAAAGAACTTTAAGAACCCAGTCTTCTCACTTGTTGTTGGACTCTTCCTTGGTGTATTGTCTTCATTTTTGGGTATCGGAGGAGGCCCAATCAACCTGATGATTCTCTCTTATATCTTCTCCCTCGATACTAAGAATTCAGCTCTTGCATCCCTCTTCATCATATTCTTCTCCCAGCTCTTCTCCCTTATCTCATCTCTTGCTACAAGAACAGTTCCAACCTTCGAGTGGCCAATGCTTATAATGATGATGGTATGTGCAGTAGTTGGAAGCACCCTGGGAAGAATGTTCTCCAAGAAGATGGATAACAAAGCAGTAGACAATCTCTTTATGGCTCTGATGGCTGTAATCATTGCCCTCTCCATCTACAACTGTATTAAGTTCGGCATGATGCTTTAATTCATATATTCCTTCTTTTCAAGCCTCACAAATAAGTGGGGCTTTTTTGTAAAAAACCATAACAGTGGTTTTACATCACTCTTCATGATGATAAAATAAAGATATGGGAAACGCATTTCAGATTCTTCATAGAAAAGAAAAAGACATGCTTCTTGATATAGTGAAGGAAAAGAGAATATCAAGAACGGAACTTCAGAAAAAATCAGACTTAAAAGTTGCAAACTTCTACAACACAGTAGATGCTCTTTTGGAGTATGGACTAATAAAAAAGGAAGAGGTACCGAGTAATGGAAAAAAAGGCAGGCCTTCCGAGATACTCACTCTAAATAAAGACTGCTTTAATATTTTCTATATTCTCATAACAGGAGAAGGATACTTCTTCGGTGTCTGTGACCTGGAAGGAAACATCAGTGAAGGTGAACAGTATAAATTTGATTCCAGCTTTTCTTTTGGATTCTTCATCAGTGAAGCAAAAAGATACTACGAGAAAAAGTCTTCTCAATTTGATTTGCAGTATTTAACTCTGGTATCTGGTGTAAACCCAAAAAGAAAAGAGCAAGTTTTCTCTACTTTTTATCAGAGGGATATAGAAAGTGAGCTACAGAAAGCAATCGGAATCCCAGTTTATTCAGATTCCATTGCCCGTGCTGCAGCCCTTGGTATCTACGACGAGCGATATAGACAGGAACATGTATCTCTTGCTTTCTTTAACCTTGGATCAGGTATAGGCGTAGGCTTGGTTCATTCTTTGATCCCAGAAGAGTTCTGGTATAAAAATAGAATTGCCATTGGACATTGGGAAATGAATCCCAACGGAAGAAAATGTAAGTGTGGAAAACAAGGTTGCCTCATTACAACACTTGGAAGTAGCAATATAGTCAAAAACGCCCTCGAATATAGAGATGCAGGTATTGCATCTACTCTTATAGATAGTGCAGTGATCTCTGATGTCATAGATGCCGCAAATAATGGAGACGAAAGCGCAATCAAGGCTATGGATGAAGCTGCCGTGTCTTTTGTAAAGGCAACGAGAATCACCTATAGCGTGGTCAACTTTGATGTTGCGGTAATAGGCGGATTACTGTGCAAGGGCAACACTTATTTCTACAACAAAGTCAGAGAAGAAATAAAAGATCTGCCTTTCTCTTTGGATGTAGAAGAAGATTACATCAGTAAAACCAGTAAAGGTATCTGCTATAGACTTATTCTTGAATTGCTGTCATAGGAGATTATATGACTCATACCATCGAAAATGAGGGCTATAGAATAACCATTGAAGAAAGAGGCGCAGAATTATTGTCTTTCAAAAGATTGAAGGATGAAAGGGAATACATCTGGAATGGAGAGGAAACCATATGGAAGTGGCATGCTCCAGTCCTCTTTCCCCAGTGCGGAAACTTTTCCAATGGGTATACATATAAAGGAAAGACACTCCACCTTCCTATGCATGGCTTCTTAAGGGATGTCATCCACTCATATAATGGTGATGGTGTCTTCTCTTTCTCTTTTGATGGATGTGATGACTACCCTTTCTCATTTCAAGCCATTACATACTATATACTTACAGGAAATAAACTTAATCACAGAATCGAGATAACAAATACTGGCGTTGATCCAATGCCTTATTCTTTGGGCTTTCATACAGGGTTATGGTTGAAGTCACCTCTTCTTACCTTCGAAAGAGAAGAAGATGAAATAGGATCCAAAGAGTTTAAGTGTAATGACGATACCATGAAAGAAACAAAGCTCTATACATCCATTAAATCCAGAAAAGTATTTGCAGAAGATGAAGACGGAAAGAAGCTTTCCCTCTCTTATTCTGATTTTTCAACCTTAGTCTTATGGAGTCCTCAGGGACACAGCGATAAACTTGTCTGCATCGAGCCCCGCATCGATACTGTCCCAGAAGGTGCGAAAGAGCCTTTTTCCAGAATTCTAAGTAAAAACGGAAAAGTAATGCTGGAAGAAACAATAGAGGTTTTGAATTAATTTGGGCCACACTTTCGTGTGACCCGGGTTTCACATTTTAGAGGCTTATCTTAGTGCATCATAGTGAAGTCACCAGCGTGGCCGTTTGTTCCATCATAGACTTCATCTTTCATTGAGAGGTGTACTGCACCTGTCTTGAATGTAAGAGGAAGAGCCAAGATGTTTGGATTCTCAGGAAGATACTTTCTCATTGCATCTGAGAGTGCTTCCTCGAATGTTGCCCTTGTCTTGAGACCCATGCCT
>JALFYG010000025.1 GCA_022784805.1 Spirochaetales bacterium | reverse complement strand
ATGGATGTCATCGGTGTTACAGACTTCATCATGAACGACACTATCAGCGCATCTGAGGCTTCTGACAAGATGACTCCTGAATTCATCAGCGCACTCCAGAACGCATTCATCGAGATTGCTAAGACTGAAGAAGGAAAGAAGGTCATTTCCATCTACAACCACGAAGGTTATCAGGTTGCTGAAGACAGCGACTACGATGCAGCTCGTGCAGTTCAGAAACTCTTCAAGAAGTGATTAATCTAATTAGGGCAGAGCAATCTCTGCCCTTTCCCTGGAGGTTTTCAAATGATCATCTTTGATAAAGTAAGCAAAGTATATCCCAATGGAGTCAAAGGCCTTGATAACGTATCTCTCAAGATAGAGCAAGGAGAATTTGTAGGGATTATTGGACTTTCCGGCGCAGGAAAATCCACTCTAATCAGATCTATTAACAGAATGCACGATATTACCGACGGTCAGTTGACTGTGGACGGGATTGATGTTGAAAGCCTCAAGGGAAAGCAGTTGAGGGCATTCAGAAGAAAGATTGGAATGATTTTCCAGTCTTTTAACCTTGTAACAAGAACAACCGTAATCAAAAACGTTTTGACATCCTTTGTTCCTGATCTTCCTTTCTGGAGAGTTCTCTGCGGAGTATTCCCAAAAGAGATGAAGATTAAGTCTCTGGAAGCTTTGGATAACATGGGAATTCTGGACAAGGCATATATGCGCTGCGACCAGCTCTCTGGCGGACAGATGCAGAGAGTCGCTCTTGCAAGAACTCTTGCACAGGACCCAAAGATCATCCTGGCAGACGAGCCTGTTGCAGCTTTGGACCCAGTCACGGCAAGACAGGTAATGGACGACTTTAAGAAGATCAATAGTGAGAGAAACATCTCTGTCCTTATCAACATCCATCACGTAGACTTGGCTTTGGAATATGTCGACAGAATTATCGGCATCAAGGCTGGAAAGATTGTCTACGACGGAAAGGCAAAGGATATTGATAACGAAATTCTCAAAGAAATCTATGGCGGAGACTTGGATAAGATGGGATCCAGTGAGGATTTATTGAAAAGGGATTAAAAATGGCGCTTTACGATAAAATCTTTAAACCAAAGGAATATACTTTGGAAAACGGAAAGAAGATAGAAGAGAAAGCATCAAGAGCTCCATTAATTATTCTCATTCTATTAATCTGTTCCGTCATCTCCATAAAAGTTACAGGATTTAACGTCTCTACACTTGTCAAGAGAGGAAATCAGTTCTGGGTTATTTTGGGCAAGATGTTCCCACCAGATGCTTCATATATGCCATCAATCTGGGGACCACTCTTTGATACCATCAAGATGAGTATCATCGGATCCTTGGTCGGTGCCCTTATTGCAATTCCTGTGGCAATGTTGGCTTCTTCCAACATTATCAAGAGTAAGATTGTGATCATCTTGGTGAGACTTTTGTTCTCCATTGCTAGAACACTTCCTACTCTGGTCACAGCTCTTATTGCTACATTCATCTTTGGTCTTGGCACCACAGCTGGTTCTGTCTCCATCGCCATCTTCACATTCGCTTATGTAGGAAAACTATTGTATGAGCAGATTGAGACCATAGATATGGGACCATTTGAGGCAATGGAGGCAATGGGATGCACAAAGATCAGAGCATTCATCGAGTCTGTTATTCCTCAGATTCTTCCTGGTTATCTTTCAAACAGCCTCTACTGCTTTGAAGGTAACGTAAGATATGCTGCAATTCTCGGTTACGTAGGAGCAGGTGGTATCGGACTTATTCTTAACTCTGAAATCGGTTGGAGAAACTATTCAAGAGTCGGAATGATCCTGATCATTCTCTTCTTTACTGTTGTCATCATCGAATATCTGAGCTTCTGGCTCAGAGAGAAACTGAGCTGAGGGGGCTGAAATGAAAAAAGAAAAGAAAACTAAACCAAGTCCCTGGAAGCCAGGTATGACAGTACAGGAGATGTACGAAGCAAGACCAAAGTTGTGGATCGTAGTTACAATCGTCTTGGTTGTAGTGGCATTCCTTGTTGCTTGGTCCAGCACTGCATTCAAAGGAAGTGACGGAACAGAGGTAGATGGATGGGCTGTCGCCAAGTCAATTATCAGGGGAATATTCCATCCTTCAACTTCTCTCTTGTTTAATTTCACAACAGAGGGTGTTCCATACCTCTTGCTTGAAACTCTTTGTATCGCGTTCTTGGGAACACTTGTGGGTGCCATCCTCGCTATTCCTTTTGCATTCTTAGGTGCCACAAACGTAGTTCCAAAGCCAATTGCGTTCTTCTTCAGGACAGTGGTCATGGCTATCAGAACAATCCCTGCATTTGTCTATGGCTTGATGTTCATCAGAGTCACAGGACCTGGTCCTTTTGCCGGCCTTTTGACCATGAGCGTCTGCTCAATTGGAATGATCTCAAAGATGTTCATCGAGTCCATCGAGGACTTGGACGGCAGAATCTTGGAGTCCTTGGATGCTTCTGGCTGCACCACATTCCAGAAGATTAGATATGGAATCATTCCACAGATATCTGCAGACTTTGCTTCTACACTTATTTACCGCTTTGACATGAACCTAAGAGACACCACAGTATTGGGTCTCGTAGGTGCCGGTGGTATTGGTGCTCCACTTGTATTTGCCATGAACTGTTATAAGTGGGATCAAGCAGGAGCAATCTTGGTCGGTCTGATCATCCTCATCCTTATTATTGAATGGTTCTCTAACAAGCTCAGAAATAAGCTTGCAAGAGGAATTTGACATGAAGATCATCTACACAAGTGACCTTCATTCCTATCTCTTCCCCACCACCTATACCAGCGTGGGGGAGAGAAATATTGGTTACTACAGAATCGTCGACTCTTATACAAAAGACGAAGACACAGTAGTCATTGACTGTGGTGATAACCTTCAAGGCTCCGTCCTTTCCAAATATGTTATGGACAAGAAGCTTTTCCACCCTTTTCCTCAGGCAGCAGCCCTTAAAGATGGAAAGGTAGATTTTCTTGTTCCAGGAAACCATGACTTTAACTATGGTTATGAAGTTTTCAAAGAATTCTTCTCAGAAACAGGAGGAAAAATCTTGGCATCAAACCTGGTGGATACATCAGGAGAGCTGGAGATTCTTCCTCATGTGGTGGTGACAGACTCAACAGGACTTAGAGTAGGCTTTACCGGTGTGATCACAGACTGGGTCAACGTATGGGAAAAGCCCGGCAACCTTGGTCCTATGGTAATCTCAGACAGCAGGGAAGCTGCTGAGAGGGAGCTTTCTTGGCTGAAAGAAAATGCTGACAAAGCTGTCTTGATCTATCACGGTGGATATGAATGTAACCTCGAATCTGGAGAGATTCTCCAGAGTACAAGAGAAAATATAGCATATGAATTGTGTCGTGACCTTTCTTATGACATTATCCTGACTGGTCACCAGCATAGAAGCGTGGAGATGAGGGATATTTCCGGCACAAAGACTATGCAGTGCCCTGCTTTTGCCGTTGCTTATGGTGAAATTGAGATTACAAAAGACTCCATAAAGGGAGAGCTGAAGCCCCCGATGGATAAGAAATCCAAGGGAGAAGTAGAAAACCAGGAGCTGTCGAAAGCTATCGATAAGTGGCTTGATGAAGAGATAGGTAAAATAGATAAGCCTATCAAGGCACCAAGAAGAGTTGAATCTGCACTTAAAGGCAATCATATTGCAGACTTTTTTAACTATCTTCAGCTCTACTACACAGGAGCTGACATCAGCTGCACTGCCTTGAACAATAATCTCTATTCTTTCTCTTCTTCCATTACTGTAAGAGAAATTCTTTCTTCATGCCAGTATCCTAACTCTATATATGTAATAGAAGTAGGGGAGAAAGAAATAAGGGCTGCCTTGGAGAGGAGTGCAGAATTCTTCACTCTTGTGGATGGAAAGCCGGAGATATCAAAGGCATTCTTGGAGCCAAAGGCTGAGATGTATAACTACGACTACTATATGGGCCTAAGTTATGCCTTCGATATTTCAAAGGAAATTGGAAACAGAGTCGTGAAACTCCTATGGAAGGGAGAGAAGATAGGTGACAGGAAGCTTAAACTTGCCATCAATAACTATAGAGTAACCGGGGCAGGCGGTTATCCTCTCTTCCCTAAGTGTAAAGTTGTGAAATCCTTCGATTGGGATATGCAAGACCAGAGCATCGAGTACTTCAAGTCCATGAAAGGAAAGACAGTCTCTTGGCCATATGCAGACTTTGAGACTATCGGATATTAATCAAGAAGCCCTCTCGCCGAGGGCTCCTTTAGTCTTAATCTTTATAGAAGGATGAGAAGAGGGAAATAAGGGCTGAAGTGTCCTTGGTTCCCGCACTCTCATAGGACGAATGCATGGCAAGTTGGGCCACACCTACATCGCAGGTTCTTATCGATACCTTCTGTCCCGAAAGGTTACCAAGAGTGCTTCCTCCGGCTACATCGCTGTTATTGTGGAATATCTGGTAAGGAATATTGTTTTCATCCATCAAATTTCTCACATAAGAACCAGACTCTGCATCAGTTGTATATTTCTGGGATGCTGAGTATTTGAGAAGAACTCCGCCATTCATCCTTGGAAGGTTTGTCACG
>JALFYG010000166.1 GCA_022784805.1 Spirochaetales bacterium | reverse complement strand
CTCCGCCGTCTGGCAAGAGAGGCTTCTGATCCATTGAGAGGATAGTCACATCATAGTCAGGAGAGATGGCGAGAGTGATGCGGTCACTCTGTGCCTCCACCGCATATGATTCCTTAAATATAATAGTGCCGCCTTCGAGAGTGATTGCATCCTCTCCAAGGAGAGTGGAGAATCTGGCTCTATTGGAGTAAGAGCCAGTGAGGGCGATAATCTCAGAGTCTTTGTCCTGGATACAATTCTTTATGGAGATAAGTGCTTCGTCTTCAAGCATGTCGTCTCCAAGAGGAATCAAAATGGCGGAGAACTGGTCCTTTGCCTCATCTGCGGTCTTGTTCTTCACTGGGTTATAATAGAAAGGAAGAGTAATATCCGAGTAAGACTCAGGGTATTCGTTTACGCTGTTCTCTCTTTCGATTCTTGCTTTCTCTTCTTCTATTTCTCTCTTTTCTATCTCAATTCTTTCCTGATTTTCCAATATCTCACTATATTTTGTGGAAGAGAGATTGCTCTCTTCCGGGTATGAGATTATCTCTCTTGCCTCCGAAATAGTGTAAGTTGCACAGGACGATAAGATAAGAACGAATAGGACAAAAAGAGGGAGTTTTGATTTCATAACTTTAAAAGGTCTCCGTACTTCTGCATTTCACCCTCACTATACTTTTCTTTTGAAGGGAAAACGAATGTCTTATGGTCGTCAAAGAATCTAGGAATAACATGGATGTGGAGGTGAGGCACTTCCTGTCCTGATGCAGGGCCATTATTGATCATAATGTTAGTGCCGTCTGCTCCAAGCTTTTCCCTCATCTTCTGGTCGACTTTCTTGGCCACATTGATCATGTGGTGGAGAGTGGCGTCCTCAACCTCTGTGAAGGTTGGAGCTGCTGTTTTTGATATAACCAGTGCATGTCCCTTGTTCACTGGTGACAAATCCAGGATAACGAAACACAAATCATCTTCATAAATCTTGACTGACGGGATTTCACCGTCTCTAATCATTTCGAATACTGTAGCCATGTAAATGATTCTAACACCTCCGAGGCAAAATGGAAAAGAGAAGAAGGCCATTCTGAAAGAGTCTTAAATGTTATATAGGGGTTTTTTGATGGGTAATTCACGTTTGATGAACAAGATACTTGATTAAACACATTAAAATCCATAATATTCAAACGGTTTAGATTTTATGAAAACGAAGAGAAGCGGGAACCTCCGCTCTCAACTACTACAAGAGGTATAAAGAAACAAATGACCCACGATCTTCTTGGAATGAGAAACATCGGTATCAGTGCTCACATTGACTCCGGTAAGACAACATTGTCAGAACGCATCCTCTACTACTGCAACAAAATTCATGCAATTCACGAAGTCCGCGGTAAGGACGGAGTCGGTGCAACCATGGACTCCATGGAACTTGAAAGAGAAAGAGGAATAACCATTGCTTCCGCAGCAACAAACGTTATGTGGAAGGGTCACGAAATCAACGTTATCGATACTCCCGGTCACGTCGACTTCACAATCGAAGTCGAGAGATCTTTGAGAGTTCTTGATGGAGCTATCTTGGTACTCTGCTCTGTAGGTGGTGTACAGTCACAGTCCATCACAGTTGATAGACAGATGAAGAGATATCATGTTCCACGTATTGCATTCGTCAATAAGTGTGACAGAACAGGTGCCAACCCATACAGAGTTAAGGACCAGCTTATCGAAAAGCTAGGCCTCAACGCTGTTCTTATGGAAATCCCAATCGGTCTTGAAGACAAGCTTGAGGGTGTTGTTGACCTTGTCAACATGAAGGCTCTCTACTTCGATGCAGGTCCTGCAGGTGACGGCGTAAGAGAAGAAGAGATCCCAGCTGATCTTTTGGATGAAGCTAACGAGAAGAGAGAAGCTCTCTTGGATGCTGTTTCTATGTGTTCCGGTAACGATGAACTCATGGAAGCTATGCTTGAAGAGAATGTTTCTGTCGAGCTTCTTAAGGAATGTATCAGAAGAGCTACAATCAACCTTGAGCTCTGCCCAGTCTTCATGGGTTCTGCATACAAGAACAAGGGTATCCAGCCTCTCTTGGACGGTGTCATCGATTATCTTCCAAACCCAACAGATGTTGAGAACAGAGCTCTCGACTTGGACAACAACGAGAAGGAAGTCGTCTTGGAGTCCAAGGAAGATGCAAAGCCTGTCATCCTCGCATTCAAGCTTGAAGATGGTCAGTATGGTCAGTTGACATATATCCGTGTCTATCAGGGAAGAATCAAGAAGGGTGATACACTCTACAACACAAGAAGCAAGAAGAAGTTCCTTGTTGGAAGACTTGTAAAGATGCATGCTTCTACAATGGAAGATATTTCTGAAGCAGGTTGTGGTGAGATTGCAGCTCTTTTCGGTATCGATTGTGCCAGCGGTGATACATTCTGTGATCCAAGTCTCAATTACTCCATGACCAGTATGTTCGTTCCAAACCCAGTTATCTCTCTTGCCATCACTCCTGTTGACAAGAAGGCTGCTGATAACATGGCTAAGGCTCTCAACAGATTCACAAAGGAAGACCCAACTTTCCAGACATATGTTGATCCAGAGTCTAACCAGACAATCATCAAGGGTATGGGAGAGCTTCACCTGGATGTCTACATCGAAAGAATGAAGAGAGAGTATAAAGCTGAAGTAACAATTGGTCAGCCAGAGGTTGCTTACAGAGAAGCTATCAGCCAGAGAGCTGAATTCAACTATACTCACAAGAAGCAGACAGGTGGTTCCGGTCAGTATGCTCGTGTTGCTGGTTATATCGAACCAACAGTCAGCGATAACCCAGACGAACCAGCTCCAGACTACGTATTCACAGACGAAGTCAAGGGTGGTGCTATTCCTACAGAATACATCCCATCTTGTGACAAGGGCTTCCAGACAGCTGTAAAGAAGGGATCTCAGCTTGGCTTCCCAGTAATCGGCGTCAAGGTTTGTGTCAACGATGGTGCTTGGCACCCAGTTGACTCATCTGATATGGCATTCCAGACAGCAGCTCTTAACGCTTTCAGAGAAGCATATGAGAAGGCTAAGCCAGTCATCTTGGAGCCTATCATGAAGGTTGAAGTTGAAGGCCCAAGTGAATTCCAGGGTAACATCTTCGGTTCCATCAACCAGCGCAGAGGTATGATCGTCTCTTCTACAGAAGACAATAACCAGTGTACTGTCATCGCAGAAGTACCTCTTGCAGAAATGTTCGGTTATTCCACAGTCCTCAGATCCCTCACACAGGGTAAGGCTGAGTTCACAATGGAAGTTGCTAAGTACGGCAAAGTTCCAATGGGTGTAGCTGAAGAATTGAAGAAGAAGTACGAAGAAAAGAAGAAGAACCAGAAATAATTCAAATTCCACACACGGTGAAAGCTGTGTGTGGTAGAATTGAATTATCCGGAGGAACCAACATGGATTTAAAGCAGCTAAATAGCGTAAGCCCTTTGAGGGTTTTCGAAGATTCCATAAACGGCGGACTTGGAAAGGGCAATCTTGGTGTAATCGTATCCAAGAAGGGTGTCGGAAAGACAGCATGCCTGGTCCACATCGCTACAGATAAGCTCTTCAAGGGCGAACACGTCATTCACGTTTCCTTCTCTGGCAACGTAGAGCATGTGATTAACTGGTACAAAGAAGTCTACAGAGAAATTGTCGAGAACAATTCTCTTGATGATGCAAACGAAGTGTATGAGCAGATTCTCTCCAACAGAGTTGTCATGAACTTCTCTCAGGAGCAGGTTGCAATCGAGAAAGTTCTTGCTTCCCTCGAGGCTCTCATCAGCCATGGCGCATTCAGTGCTGACGCTGTTCTTTTCGACGGCTTCAAGCTCACAATCGCCAGCGAAGATGACATTGCAAAGATCAAGGAATTTGCAAAGAGAATGAACATCGAAGTTTGGTTTGCAGTATCTCCTGTACGCCCTGATGTCGTATTCGATGAGTATGGTGTTCCAAACACACTTGAGAAGTATTTCCCACTTATCGACGTTCTTGTTGCTCTCAAGTTTAATGAGAAGGCAGACAAGGTCAACATGACAGTTGTCAGAGCTCATGGTGAGAATGTTCCAAAGCCAGCAAAGGTTGCTCTCAACCCTAAGACAATGCTTATCGCTGAACATAACTAAGTTGTTATAAAACACTAAGAGTCCCCGCAGAAATGTGGGGATTTTCTTACAATAAAAGGACTTAAACATATTATGTTTAAATCTTTGAATGATAAAAAGGGTCAAAGAAATGGCCTTCTTTAAAAGAAGACCACAATGCTTGAAGCTTTAATTAGATAGTGTCAAAGGCGCCAAACCATCTCATTTCTGTTTGATTGTTTAAGAGCTTATTGTAGAGAGCAGCGTCTCCAGGTGTACACTCTATGAGAAACACATACTCTCCCAGTTCTGTCTTAAGATTAATATCGTGGATAGAGATAAGAGAGAGTCCAAGTTTATCCATCTTTGAGAGGATCTTGCCTAAGTCTTCAGCCTTTCCCTTTATGGAGAAAACCATTCTTTCTCCAGTTTCATCTGCCTCTCCTTCAGTCACCACATAGAATCTTGTTTTGTTGCTCTCATTCTGTTGGATGCCTTTCTCAAGTACAGATAGCCCGTATACATCTGCAGCGGCGGAGGAGGCGACGGCAGCCCATTTTTCATCACTTTCAGATACTATTCTTGCGCCTTCAGCTGTACTGGACACTTCAATGATTTCCGCTTCAGGTGTATTTACCTCCATCCAAGCTTTTCCTTGGGCTATACCCTGTGGATGAGAATAGATGGTTGTGATTTCATCCACTTCAGTGCTTTCTTTTGCAAGAAGTGCTTGTCTGATAGGGAGTTCAACTTCTCCAATGATCACAAGGTTCTCGTTTTCAAGTAAAAGGTTTATGTATGAGTAGACAGGTCCTCCGATAGTGTTCTCAATCGGGACTACAGCATAGTCGGAGATACCAGCTGAGATATTCTCAATGCTGACCTGTACTGTTGATGATGGAGTGAACTCTACATAGGTGGGGAAGAACAGCTTTGAAGCTTCTTCTGTGTATGTGCCTGCAGGGCCAAGGTATGAGACGACGGTGTCTTCTGGAATGATAATCTCTTTCTCTATTGTCCTTGCTGTAGAGCAGGAAAACAAAAGAAGCAAAGATAGTACAATTGGCATTATAGATTTTACTTTCATAATTCCTCCATCATCAGATATTCATGGGCATCATTATAATAAAAGGCATGGAGAATTAAACCCATGCCTGACAAAATATATGTTAGTGTCAAATCGAAGTCGGAATTGCTTCTATCTCACTCACAGGAACATGCAGATACTCCGCTATTTCTTGGTTAGTTATCCCTTTGGAACGCAGTGAATTTACCGCACAGATTACAGTGTTGGTTAAGTCTTCATTTTTAGCAATCAACTCTGCATTTTCTGAATCAACGATATCTCTAATGTACATATCCATCTTTTACGATAATTCCTTTTATTGTTCAGAAATAAAATCTTAAATAGCTTTAACTTCACTTAAAGAAAGGTTGAAAGCGACAGCTATTTCCTGGTCTGTCATTCCTTTGGAACGCATTGAATTAACTGCAAAGATTACAGTGTTGGTTAAGCCTTCATTCCTAGCAGTTAAATCTTCATTTCTAGCAATCAACTCTGCTTTTTCTGAATCAACGATATCTCTGACATATTGGCACATTTTCTTTCTCCGCTTTTTTTGTAAATACTTTTTATCTTTGCTTCTCCATGGCGCTATTTGTCAAGACATTTCCTCCAGGAGTCAATAGATCACGACAAATATCGCCTACCTCATCTTTTCTTTCGCTTAACTTATTTATGTTCATAAGTATGATAACCCCTTTGGCAATTGAAGGAAAGGGTGATTCTCCTTTGTTGCCTGAGGATTGAGAGTCTGCCATAGAATAGAAAGAAGACTCTCTGTCTAAAAAATCTCCCCACACGTCCTTTCCTCCTTCTCTTGTGTCAAAGAGAACTACCAGGAAACACTTCTTATCTTTATGGTTTTCAATCATTGATAATCGAAGCTTCTCCCAGCGTAGAAGCGCAATCTCGTCTTTGTTTTTGTTCCATCGCTGCATTTCAATCCAAATCTCTTCGCCTTCATCTGTTTCCACCTCCAGGTCAGTGACATTCTCACTTTGATCATCGTCATATACGTGTTTCTGGCTAATGATTCTCTTTATCCTCTTTATTCCAGGTATACAGACTTTCAAGAGTTCTTTAATGATATGATGCGCTTCGGGAGTATCTTTTGCAAAGAAACGCCTGAACTTGAAATCGGCAACGATTGGCATTTTATGGACTTTTGAAAGTATTGAGTCATTCGGGGGCATTTGTTATCTCCTTACTTCTATAACGCGTTTTTCCCCGAATTTGTTCAAAAAGTAGGATATTGCCCCTTATTCTTCCAAGAGAACCACCACCTCTGCCTTTATAGCGTCACCTTTTCCAAGAGCATCCAAGCCCTCGTTTGTCTTGGCTTTTATACTTACAGATTCCATAGGAATGGCGAGAAGAGACGCTAGGCTCTCTCTTATCTTTCTTATATGTGGATTAAGCTTGTATTTCTCCAGAGTAATAGTTGCATCCAGATTAATGATAGAAGGCTTTGTGATTGAGAGGATGGTAGCGAGTAGCTCCTTTGAGTCAGCATCCTTCCATTTCTTCTCTTCAGGAGGGAAGAATGTACCGATGTCGCTCATGGCTTTGGCCCCAAGAATGGCATCAATTACAGCATGAAGGAGCACGTCCCCGTCAGAGTGGGCCACTTCTCCCTTTTCGTAGTCGAGAAGGACACCGCCTAGATATAGTTTTCTTCCTTCCTCCAGCCTATGTATATCGTTACCAAAACCTATTCTCATTTTATCTTTATTTCTCTTCAGGTCACTTTTCCAAGTGATCTTTATATTTTTCTCATCGCCTTCCACTATCTTCACGCTTCCGCCACGTGAAGAGAAGAGGGAAGCGTCGTCATCAAAGCTCTCTTCTTTTTTTAGGGAAGCATAGGCTGAGATGATTCTATCTCTCTGAAAGATCTGAGGTGTCTGTATTCTCCATACTCTGTTACGATCCACACTTGTTTCCACAAGGCCTTCGCTATCTGCTCTCTTCATGGCATCGCTTACTCTAATGCCGGGAATGGCTCCACCATAAGTCTTTGCAGCATCAAGACATCTACATATTATGTTTCTGTCTACAAAGGGCCTTGCACCATCATGGATGGCGATAAGAGAGTAGTCATTATATGAAGAAAGATAACTCATAGCATGAGATATGGATTCAGTTCGGGTGCTTCCCCCTTGGATGAAGGAAATTGGTATATCTCTTTCAATTTCACCCAAAGAGGACTTCATATCTTCTTCCCCATTTTCTGGGACAGTGATTACGACGTGCTTTAGTTCAGGGAAGGACAGGAAGGCATCGAGAGCCATCCTTATTACACTCTTACCATGAATGAGGGAGTATTCTTTCTTCTCTCCCTTTTCTCCATTATTAAATCGTTCGCTTTTACCCGCTGCTGTTAGAATTAGTGCAAAATCATCAGACATTCTCTAGTCTAGAAAAAACAATCTTTCTCATCTCCCTGTTGTCTTTATCCAATACTACAGCAGATTCGTCAAGAAGGCGAGAGAGAGCAGTGTCATAAAGCTTTCTTTCCATAGTAGGAAGAGTTTTTGTCTTCTGTCTTCTATAAAGATGGTTGACTACCTTTGCAGAGCCTTCCAAAGTTCCTTCTTTCAATAGGACTTGGTTTTCATTTAATCTCTGCTTCCAGTCTGATGCATTGATGTGTGTGTTGTCAGAAAGAAGAGACAATGCCTTCTCTACATTTTCTCTGCTCTCCAGATGTCTCAGTCCCAATTCAGAAGCTTTGTCCTCCGGGACCAGGACTGTTGAACTATCTCTCAAGGACTCCAATTTAATGTAGAAACAGCCGTTTCTTTCTTCTTTTTCCTGAATATTGCATATGCCGAAAGATGGATAAACAACCATTTCCCTTACATTGAAGTTTTTAGATAATTCTGTGTATGTCATATATTTATGTTTATCAGAAAAAGCTAAAATAGTCAAAAGAATAGAGCGAAAAGAAATTATTTTTAAGCTTTTGAAGAGCTTTGAAGATAACACTCCAATGGCTTTGATGTTCCCTTAGACACCTCATTGTGTTTATAATAAAGATATGGAACATAGAGAAAGAAAAACAGGTGTTCTCCTTCACATAATATCCCTGCCATCACAGTATGGAGTAGGGGATCTGGGAGACGAGGCATATAAGTTTGTCGATTCAATCAGCGAGAAAGGTATTTCTCTCTGGCAGATCCTGCCAACAGGCCCAACAGGCTTCGGAGACAGCCCTTATGCAGCCCGCTCTGCATTTGCTGGAAATGAACTCTTCATTTCCCCAAAGGCACTCTTCTTAAAGGGATGGCTTTATGTAGAGGATGTGCTTGTAAAGGCAAAAGAAAGTGACAGAGTCGACTATGGCGAGGCAAGAAAACTGAAGATGCCACTTCTTTTTAAGGCTGCAGCTAATTTCCTTTCCTCTGCAGATAAAGAGGATATGGATGACTTCTTGGCCTTTAGAAAGGAAGAAGGCTGGTGGCTTGAAGACTATGCACTCTTCCAGGCCCTCTGTGCCAAGTACAATGACTCAAGATGGTTCAGCGAGTGGCCTAAGGATCTCAGGACAAGAGAGAAGAAGGCCATGGACAAGGCAAGAAAGGAACAGAAGAATCTTGTGGACATCTACTGTGTCCTTCAGTACTTCTTCTTCACCCAGTGGGATAAGCTTAAGAGTTATGCCAACGAAAAGGGTGTTGAGATCGTTGGAGACATCCCGATCTTCGTGGCTTCAGACAGCGTAGACGCTTGGACCAATACAAAGCTCTTGCAGTTCGATGAGAACTGTGTCCAGGAAGCATCTGCAGGTGTTCCACCTGATGCCTTCTCAGCCACAGGCCAGCTTTGGGGCAATCCTCTCTACAACTGGGATGAGATGGAAAAAGACGGATATGATTGGTGGATCAAGAGAATAAAGGCAAACTTCAGACTTGCCGATGTTATCAGAATCGACCACTTCAGAGGCTTCGAGGCATATTGGAGAGTTCCAAAAGGCGAAGACACAGCCATGAACGGCGAATGGGTCAAGGGACCGGGCCAGAAGTTCTTCGATAGAGTCAAGAAAGAGTTTGGTGACAGCCTTCCTATCATTGCAGAGGACTTGGGAGTCATAACTCCTGAAGTCGAGGCTCTCAGAGATGATAACAAGCTTCCTGGCATGAAGATTCTTCAGTTTGCCTTTGGCTTCAATGATGAAGGCGAGTTCGATACAACCAATGATTATTTGATCCATAATATCGGAGAAGTATCGGTGGCATATACTGGCACCCACGATAACAATACTACTGTCGGTTGGTATAACACTCTCGATGACAGGACTAAGGACGTTATCAGAAGATACTTCGAGTGTAGTGATGAAGAAGTACTCTGGAAGATGATCAGAGCCCTTTTGATGAGTAACGCCATGTGGGTAATCTTCCCAATGCAGGATATCCTGGGCTTGGGAGAGGAAGCAAGAATGAACGTTCCTTCCACCTGCGGTACATCCAACTGGTCCTGGAAGATGAAGAAAGAAGATATTACTTCTCCTTCCTTGGATGGTATTAAGTACTACTCAAAACTCTACGGCAGGGCAAAGTGAACATTATCCTCTTTGAAAAAGACCAAAGACACTTTGACAGTAAAGACGAGAGATATCTCCATATAAAGAAAGTCCTCCACATGGGAGTGGGGGACTCTTTCCATGGTGGGGAGATAAATGGAATGGAAGGTAAGTGCCAGATAAAGAGCTTTGACTCCACTTCCCTTGATTTTGAGTTTCTTCCTGAAAAAGATACTTCCTCACTTTATTCCCTGACAATGATCGTGGCCCAAGTCAGGCCTATATGCATGAAGAGAATCCTAAGGGAGGCCGTCTCCTTGGGTGTGGGTAAGCTTATTCTTCCTATCTCTGACTTGGGAGAGAAAAGCTATGCCTCGGCTTCCCTCTACACGGAAGGAGAGTACAAGTCTATTCTCCTGGATGGAGCTATGCAGAGCGGAAAGACAGGGGTAAGTGAGTGCATCGTAGTAAAGAGCGTGGAAGAGGCCATAAAGGAAGCGGGGGAAGGTGAGAGACTCTTACTCGATAACGTCATCGGGGCTTCTCCTCTCAGCTCTTTGGATTTGCAAAATAAGCAGGTTGTTTTGGCAATAGGCCCGGAAAGAGGGTGGTCAGAGAGGGAGAGGAATGTATTTCTCTCTTCCGGATACTCCCCAGTATTGATCGGGGATAGGATTCTCCGCACAGAGACAGCTGCCGTGGCTTCTCCTTCAATTGCCTTGTCGAGGATGGGATTAATATGATTGATGATACTCTCTCTTTAATTTGGACTAGGCGTTCAATAAGAGACTTTGAAAGACGAAAAATAGAGAAAGAGACAGTAGATAAGCTCAAGGAAATGACACTTCGCTCTCCAAGCGCTGGGAATATGGAGATGTATACCATACTTGAAGTGGAGGACGAGGAGAAAAAGAAGGAACTTGCCATCATCTGTGATAACCAAAAGATGATAGAGAATGCTCCCCTGGTCTGGATTTTCCTCTGCGATATGGAGAAGTGGAAGAGATACTTCTCCTTCTCAAAGAGCCCTGAGAAGTTTGATATTCCAATGCCCAAGTTAGGTGCAGGGGATCTGTTGTTGTCTTTTGAAGACGCTGTCATAGCGGCAGAGACCAGTGTGGTCGCAGCTGAGGCTCTGGGCCTTGGTTCCTGTTATATCGGGGACGTGTTGGAGAATGGAGAAAAGCTTGTAAAGCTATTCTCACTGCCGCCTCATGTAATCCCTGCCTCCATGGTGATATATGGATATCCGAAGTCAAAGAAGAGATACCAGTCTACGCCTCGCCCTGATATCAACTCTTCAATCTTTATGAAAGATAACTATACCCTTCGTTCTTTTGAAGACTTGGAAGATGAGTATAGTGGACACAGGGAGTATAACAAAGAACACAACAGGCTTCCTTTTAATGGAGAAGGAACTGTAGCAGATGAGTATTATGGAAGAAAGTATACATCCTCTTTCATGGCTGAGATGAATCGCTCTGCTCTCTATTACATCAAGCGATACTTGGAAGAGAATTAAAGTAGCGTTCTTGTCTCAGAACTTTGTATTCCTCTCTAATAGTCATTGGAAAAAGAAAGGGCTTGTGAAGTAGTGAAGTATGGAGTGAAGTGGAGTGAAGTAATACTTCATTTCACTTCACAAACTTGATTCTTATGGTATAATTATTATACAGAGAGGAACCTATGTATCTTGAAGAATTAGTGCCAGGAATCAATATCGAAGATAAAAATAATGAGTTCAAAAGGTTTTTAGAAGAAGGTAAATCTGAAGATAGTGGGAAAAATAAAGAAATAGGATGGCTAAAAACAATTGCTGCATTTGCTAATACAGAAGGAGGTGTATTATACGTCGGTGTTGATAATTCAACACATAAGATCATCTCTCTTTCTCATGATGCAGCAGATAAATTGATTTTGATGCTGCGAAGACAAATCAAAGAAAAAATCGACCCACAAATTAAATATGAAGTAAATTGTATACCCGTCAAGGAAGAGACAGAGACAAGATATGTTGTTTCAGTTGCTGTAGAAAAGAGTAAAGTTCTTCCTGTTGTCTTACACGACCATGGTCTTATGGGAATTTACGTTCGTTCCTTTGGTTCAACGATTCTCGCTTCTTCGGAATCTATCAGAGATATGATTTTAATGAGCGAAAGTATTCCTTTTGATAAAGACAACACAGATATTCCTTTCCAAAAGAGTGAGTTCACCAAACTGTTTTCCATTTATAAAGAAATGACAGGAGAAGAACTTACAGAAAAAGCTTTGATATCAATTGGATTCGTTGATTCCAAAGGATTCTTGAAAAGAGGCTCTCTTTTATTCTCCGACAACTATTCTGGAGAGAGGACAAAAATAGTATGTACAAAGTGGCCTGAAACAGATAAAGGAAGCAAGATTATTCTTGCCCAAGAGGAATTTTCATCAAACATCTTTGACTCTATCGCCAAGGCTATGGATTTTATTAAGTCACACTCTGTCAACGGATTTATCAAAGAGGACAGAGGAAGAAGAGAGTTGATTTCATATCCTGAGAGATCAGTTTTTGAAGGTATAGTGAATGCTGTCGCCCATAGAAACTATTATTTGGAAGGAACACAAATAGAAATAAATATGTTCCTTGACCGTTTGGAGATTACTTCTCCTGGAAGTTTGATGGGGTGTCCTGTCATGAAAAAAGAGAAGAATATCTCTTCAATAATTCCTCGTCGAAGAAATGAGTTGATTTCCAGTATTTTGGTCTATTGCAGATATATGGAAAGTAAAGGCTCTGGTTTTGACAAGATTGAGAATGACTATAGAGGAAGGGGAGATAAGTGGCTTCCTTTTGTCTCCTCAGATGCTTCTTCCTTTACCCTTGTCCTTCCTGACTTAAGTTATTCATCCGGTGTGGTGGACGAGAATAATATTCCCGATATCTATTTCGATGGCAACAGCGAAAGCATTCATGACAAGAAGATACTTGCTTATTGTTATCCTGCATCACGTAATGCCTATGAAATAGCAGAATACATTGGGATAAAACCATCAACTTACTTTAGAAAGAGTATCCTCGCTCGTCTTGTTGACGAGGGTCTTTTAATCGAAGACAAGACATCTACTCCTGTGGTGTTTAGATCTTCTCCTAGATTGGTTCATGTTGTTTAGTGAAGTAGTGAAGTATTTAGTGAAGTGAAGTGAAGTAATACTTCACTTAACTTCACTGGAGAAACTATTCAAGAATATCTTCTGGCTGACAGAAAAGTGCCTTTGCTAGGGTCATTATTGTTGAAACGGATGCTTTGTTGATATCTTTGGTCCTCAGTTCATATTGTAGTATAGTTCGGAGATTGACATCAGACTTTTCCGCTAGTTCTCTTTGTGATAAGCCACAGTTCTCCCTCTGTGCTTGGAGGATAGATACGGTGTGTCTGTATTGAATTATCTCATTGATAGCGTCTACGGCACGATCCTCAGAAGCCTCATGTAGAGTTGGATAAAGTCTCAAAATATCAAGTGGTGATATGGTTTTGAAGACATGCCTAAAGGAATAACCTGATTTCCACTGGTAAAAAGCAAGAATCCAACCACACCAGTATTCGGGAGAGCATACATAGTTTTCTTTTGGCTCAAAGATAGGTAGAGATAATCCCACATGGCTTAGTGTTTCCAGGACTAACTCTACTCCCGATAACCCGGAGACATACTTAGGATTGCCCTTTCCAAATTGCTCAGATACACCACTTGAAATGAAATGCTTTATAAACTCATTAGCATCAAGTTTGCAGTCGTTTACAGCGTAATCCATGGTTTCTCCAAGATTTCTCATGGCATCATAAAGATATATCTCACTGTAAGCGTTCATCGTTATTCTTTATCCTCATCTGATCGAATCTATCTTCTTTAGGTAGAAGTTCTTCATATCCATCTCAAATTCTTTATCACAGGAGTATTCACGACCTAGGGTCTTCATCCATAGGGAAGGATCTTCCATACAGAGATAGAAGAACACATTGTCTTGGTAGGATTTATCAAAAGAAGAATAGATATGCTTAAACATCTTCTCCTTCTTATCCAAAGGATATGAATACTTTCCGGCAGCATCAACAAGCTCCATCTCCAACACTTTGCTCTCTGCACCCATCTCCCTTAGTCTCTTGATCACAGCTTTTGTGAAGGTCAGTGTCCCGATTCCTATCATAAGAATATCTTCCGGTGCGAAGCGTGATGTTATTTCGTCCACCACTTTTTTATACTCGTTTTCCCATCCCTTGAAATAAAACATAGGGTGAATATGGAACCCCACAAGGTTTCCATTGTCTCGGGCTCTTTCAGCGTCTTCCAGTCTCTCAATGAGGGACGCGGTGAAGTGTTCTTCCTTTTCAATAATGGTCGGAGCATTCAAGGACCAAGTGAAAACCATGTTCTTGGGCCATGGTCTATTGAACACGTCTCTCTTTGATTTGCTCTTTAGTTCTATGACCACATTGGGGTGTTTCTCTGCAAAGGAAGCCAGGGCAGAGAGTGTACCGTAGTCGTCTCCAAGAAGAAGGGAGTCTGAGGCTTGGCCTGTACCAATATGCCACACATCGTCTCCGATTTCCAAGGCGTTAAGCTTCTCTTCAAGGTTTGAGACTATCTTTATCTCGTTTTCGTTATAGAAGGCCTGTATGGAACAGTAAGAGCAACCAAAGCCGCACTGCATCACCGCGTCAAGTGTCCTGAGCTTACAGCATCTTGTCTTCTCACCGTCCACTGGACAAGGGCAGCGGGAGAGGACAATCTTCTGGTCCTCTGTAAGGGCTTTGATCTTAGGATTCTTTCTTACATTGGGATAAAAGTCAGAGTAATCAGTCTCGCTTTCCCTGAGAGCTTTCATATACTTTCTCAGGGCCTTGATATATCTTTCTCCTTCTCTTCCATCTTTATTCCCGCTCTCTTTCTTGTATTGAAGAGCAAAGCTTTTCTCCTTCCATTGCACCAGGTCGGCTTCTTCTTTTACAGCCTCCAACATTTGGCTTTGGGTAAAGTGGATGGAGGAGAAAAGAGAAGAAAGAGAGTCCCTGATAGGGAAAGGAAGTGAAGAAAATATATCTTGAAATGCGTTCATATTAAGAGTGTAGCTTTTCTTTTCTTTCAGGGGAATATATTCTTTCTCTATGGGCGAAAGTGCAAGAGATCAGGCAAGGGCACTCCCGGAGAATCCGGGATGTTACCTAATGAAGAATGCCGAAGGTACAGTAATTTATGTAGGAAAGGCAAAGAACCTCAAGAGAAGGGTCAACTCCTATTTCCTTCCCAATAGAAACGCCAAGACTGCGGCCTTGGTTGAGAAGATTGTCAACATCGATTATGTAATAACAGGAAATGAGTATGAGGCTCTTGTCTTGGAGAATAATCTGATCAAGAAGTACAATCCTCACTACAACATCCTTCTTAAGGATGGAAAGAGCTATCCACTGATTAGAATAACAAATGAAGACTATCCGAAGGTATTTAAGACAAGAAGAATAATTAAAGACGGAAGCCTGTACTTTGGTCCATATCCAGACGGAAAGAGGCTGGAAATGTATCTTGAGACAGTAGAGGAAACATATCCCCTGCGTCGCTGCCACGGTCCACTTAAAAAGAAATCAACTCCTTGCCTCTATTACCATATGAAGAAATGTTCTGGCCCATGTATCGGAGCCATCGGAAAAGAAGAGTATGGAGAGTACATAAAAGAAGTCAAAGACTTCTTGTCTGGTGATGACTCCACCCTTGCAAGAAAAGTGAAGAAGGAGATGCTTGAAGCCTCCAAGAAGCTGGACTTTGAGACAGCTGCAAAGAAACGGGATCTGTTGGAGGCCTTGTCTGTTATGCAGAGCAACCAAGGCGTTGATGATATGGATAGAAGCGAAGACAGCCGCGACTATGCAGCCATCGAGATGAGAGCTTATCTTTGCACAGTCTCAATTATGCAGTTCAGGGATGGACGCCTTATTGGAAAGGCAATGTATAGGGCAGAGTGTCTTGGGGACGAAACGGAGACTCTCCTCTCATTCTTGATCCAATACTACAGCGATGGTGACACTCTTCCCCATGAACTCTTTGTTTCCCATGATATAGACGCTGAGCTCTTGTCAAAGTTCTTCAGGGAAGAACTGGGTAAACCTATCAGCGTTGAGATTCCGAAGGATGGAAAACACTACAGGATACTGCGCCTGGCAGGAGAGAATGCATCTAGGGATGTGGAGAAGAGGCTGAAGAGTGTGGACAATACTCCGGCCCTCGAGAGGCTTAAGGAGATAACAAACATCGACGTAATCCCTTCATTGATCGAGGGCTTCGATATCGCCCAGCTATCGGGGAAGTATACTGTCGCTTCCTTAATTGTATTTAGGGATGGTAACCCATCCAACAAGGAGTATCGTCACTTCTCGATGAAGAGCCTGGAAGAGAATGAGATCAATGACTTCCAGTCCATTCATGAGGCTGTATTCAGGCGATATAGAAGGCAGAGGGATGAGAAGGCTCAGCTTCCGGACTTATTGATGGTGGATGGAGGAATAGGGCAGGTGAATGCAGCAATAGCAGCCCTCGACGAGCTGGGGCTCTCATTCCCTGTGGTTGGCTTGGCAGAGAAGCATGAAGAGATTGTTTTCCCTGATAACACATCACTCCTCCTTGACCACAGTGACCCGGGACTAAGGGTGCTTATAGCCCTGAGGGATGAGTGCCATAGATTTGCCACATCTTTTAACCAGAGAATGAGAAGTAAGGATGCATCCTTCAAACTCCTTGAGTCCATTGATGGAGTGGGCCCAGAAAGGAGTAAGAGGATTATGCAGACTTATCAGAGTGTGGAGGCGATTCTTTCCCTTACTCCAGAAGAGCTTTCAAAGGGAGCAAAAATACCTCTTCCTGTAGCAGAAAGGGTGCTTCGTAAGCTTAATTTCTAGGCTCAAGTTGAAATCACTTCATCAAAGTCTATGGATAATGAATAGCCTCTCTGCTTCTCATTTATCTGGACTACAGTGAATATTCCCTTTTCAACTAGGCTTTCAAAATCGGATCTTATAGTCTTGGCGTTTACAGAAAAACAGCCGTAAAGCTTCCACCTTTCAAGTTGGAGGATGTAAGGCTGAAAAAATGAATGCCTCATTGTTATAAATCGTTATAAATGATATAATAAATCATGGACAGACAGGTAAAGAATGAAGCCATAAAGACAACTCTGAAACAGACCAGAGATAGAAGAAAATCCCAGGTCCCTGTCTGCGTTGAGTTGAAGATAAAAACTCAAAAACTCAGCAAATCTGATTATG
>JALFYG010000165.1 GCA_022784805.1 Spirochaetales bacterium | reverse complement strand
GTATCAAAGGCTTCTTCACTCCTATGAAAGTCACCATGTATGGCTCTGACATTAGGGAAGATCTTGGAGAATATGCAGGAAGTAAGAGTGAAGAAGAGATTGAACACTATCTCTTGGATGCTGCTCTCGATAGCCTTGATGTTGTGGATGACCCGGAGGAGTTTTGAATTCTATAGGATTAGGAATACATGGAACGGGTATGGCGGCTGACCATCATGCCTACGCTCTTGCAAAGAGCAGTAAGTTTTCTCTTGTGGCTGTCTCTGACGACAAGGTTGCCTCCTCCCGTGACTACGCAAGGCGCCACCATGTAGACAAATACTATGGAGACCTTGAGTATCTACTCTCTGATGGCAGTGTAGATATTGTTATAGTAGCCTCCCCGACGCCTTATCATAGCTCCATCTTTCCTTATATTGCCTCAACAGGAAGAAGCGTAATAATGGAGACTCCATTGGCTTCAAGCTTGGAAGAGGCTAGGAAAATAGTGAAGACAGCAGAGAAAGAGGGAATATTTCTCTTTCCTGTCTCCCAGATGCCATCAGAGCCTTTGATGAAGTATGTATATTCCCTCATTAAAGGAGGAACGCTAGGGAGAATAGAGGAATATACACTCTCCTGGTCTTTTTCATCGCCAGTAAAAAGGTGGATGAGTAATTGGGGAGAAAAGGAAAAGTGCAGCGAGAGAGGACTCTTTCTGGAGTCTGCATCTCCAGCCTTTGACTTGGTCTCATTTCTCTTTGATAAAGAGAGGGTGACATGGTGTAAGGAGATAGAGAGAGGGGTGGAGGTATCTTTTGGAAAAGGCCGACTCTCTATAGAAGATGGAGGCTCAGGTTTTTCTTTTTTCATTCGTGGAGAAAGGGGAGAGATAGAAGGAAAGAATGGTAAACTTATTTCTGTGAAAATAGATAGAGAGGATGGGAAACGATTTGACACGGAAACGATAAAAAGTCCCTATTCTCCTTTGCCAGGTTGGTACGATGATGTGTATTCTGCTTTGGAGAGTGGTGTCTGGTCTGAGGAAAAATACAAGTTGCCTTTAAAAAGTCTCGAATTCATTTTAGAAACTGGAAAGTATTTTGGTTAAATATGGATATAAAATGGACAATTAAAAAGTAATGAGTATTTTTTATGTAGAATAATATAATTATCTTGTCGACAACCATTTTTCGTGCGTATATTCTCAATATGAAATCATGGGGGTGAGTTCAAATAAAACAGGAGATGGATAAATGAGTGAAAACAGTAATTCTAGGCTCATGGAGATGCTCAATTCTTCAAAGGGAAAAGTAAAGGTCAAGGAGGAGAGAGTTTTAAATTATCTTCTTGAGCATGAAGATGAGATCCAGAACCTTTCCATTGCCCAAATTTCGGAAGCTGCAGACGTCAGCAAGGCTACTGTAGTAAGGTTCTGTAAATCCCTGGATTTCAATGGACTAAAGGATTTTAAGGTTTGGTATGAAGCAGGAAAGGGTGCCAGGTATGCAGAAGTAAGTCCTGTGGGAAAGGATGATGACGGAGAAAAAGTTCTTTCCGGTCTCACAGCTGGTATCTCAAGAGGTCTTGAAAGAACTCTTGGCAAAGACAAACTGGAGATGCTGAACACAATTGTCGATGACATCAAACACAGTTCTGTGATCATCGTGTCAGGAGAAGGTGAATCTGAAGTCTTCTCTAATCTTCTTGCTTCCACAATCAAAAAGTATCTTCCTGAAAAGAAATTGATTATCAATCCTCAGAACGAAGAAGCAGCAGATCTTTGCCTCGCTGTATCTGTTACAGGTAGAGAGAAGTTGACAATGGACTGCATCAGCAGAGTCGTTTTTGATGGAGGAAAGGCAGACGTTGTATCTGCATGCCCATCATCTTTGATCTCAAGAGCTGCTACAAATGCCATCATTGTTTCAGATGAAGAGTTCTTTAAGGGAGATCCCCATCTTCTTGGAAAGTTCTCAATCCTTGCAGTAGTGGAGTTCCTGTGTGTGATGATTGGAAAAGACGTGGAATAAAAGACACGACTCTTTCTTGGTATCAAGAAAACGCCCCAGAGTATGCTGAGGCGACTTGCCATTCCCTGGTGCATGATGCACTGGGGGAATTTTTATCGAGAGTAAAACCTGGAGGAAGGATTCTTGACTTTGGCTGTGGCTCCGGCAGAGACTCTAATTATTTTCTGCAAAGAGGTTTTTCCGTAGATTCTTTGGATGGATCTGCGGAAATGAAGGCTGAGGCTGAGAGAATATTCGGTATCAAGGTCAAGCTTTCGTCATTTCTCTCTCTTTCTGAGAACGAGAAATACGATGGAATATGGGCCCAGGCTTCCATCCTTCACCTAGGGGAGGAAGACTTGAGGAAAGTCCTGCTTCTCATAGAGAAAGCCTTGGTGAATGGCGGTGTCTTCTACTCTTCCTTCCGTAAAGGAGAGAAAGACGGGTTTGAAGATAGACGCTGGTACACTAATATGACAGAGAAGAGGTTTAAGTCACTCCTCCCTCCCAAT
>JALFYG010000154.1 GCA_022784805.1 Spirochaetales bacterium | reverse complement strand
GCATAATATCAAGAAAAGAAAACTAACCTAGGGTAATACCTTCCCTCACATCATTCTTTTTTTCTTTTTCAGAAAAGTGCTTCTGAACGAGGGATACAAAGTATTTCTCACTCTTATGGAGATGGTAGTCACGCTTGAAAGAGATCACCACATGCCAGTGGATTTCAGGTACAGGCATGAAGAATCTGACGCCTTCTGTCTTTATAGCACAGGAAAGAGGCACAAAAGTTCCACCCACACCATTTCGTGCCATAAGGATTGCGCCCATGTGGCTATTGAGGGATGAGACCACATTGGGTTTGAAGCCTACTTTTTCAAAGCACTGATTCTCAAGCTTTCTGATAGTTGTGTCACCACGGGAAAGAACCCAAGGTTTATCCTTGAGTGTCTCCACATTTAAGTGAGGATACTCGGAGCCATGTTCTACTATGGGCTTATCAGTGACCCAAGCTTCAGGCAGTGCCATCACCAAAGGTTCGATTTTCAGTAATAAGCTGCCTTCAATGACGCTGGAGTTATCGACTATGGGCATTATGGCCATATCGATGCTTCCATCCTGGAGACTTCTCATCAAAGGCTCGGCAGTGTCTTCTTTAATCTTTACTGTTACGCCTGGGTATACAGATCTAAATTGCCCGATAATCTGGGCTATGACCATGGATCCCCAATGAGGAGTGATGCCTACGGAGAATGAACCGGTCTGTCCCTTTGCAATATCTGCAATCTGATTGTAAAGCTCTTTTTTCTCTTGGAGCATACGCTTTGATGTTTCAACATACATTGTTCCTGCAGGAGTGAGTACCATGCCGTTGCGCTGTCTGTCAAAAAGCTTTACCCCTATTTCCGATTCAAGCTTCGATAAATACTGACTTAAGGTGGATTGTGTAATGCAAAGAACTTCTGCCGCCCTGGATATACTCTGGCACTTTGCTATTTCGATGATGTATTCAAGGTAGTGGAGATCCATATTTGTCTTCCTTTGTATCAATTCTACACTTATTTTCATTACTTGTGGGAGGGTATTAGAAAATCTTATTTAAGACTTCGAAATTAACAATTTGTTTACTTGGCCTTATCCATGCAAAGATTTTTACATCACAGAAAAAGGAGAAATGAATCATGAAGAAGATTCTAGCAATTGCTCTTGTCGCACTTATCTCATTGTCTTTCGTCTTTGCACAGGGCGGAAGTGAAACAACTACAACTGTAGTCAGCGAAAGCGGATTCAATACAAGTGAAGTTCTTACTTTCGTTATCCCTGGTTCAACAGGCGGTGGAACAGACCTCGCTATCAGAACAATGGGTGAAGGTCTCCAGAGACTCTTCGGTCTTAAGATCAACTATCAGCAGATGAAGAACACAATCGGACATACAACTGTCATGAACGCAGCTCCAGATGGAAACACAATTATGCTTGCTACAGCTGCTCTTCTCACACAGTATGTCACAGGCAACAGTGAAGTAAACCCACTTGAGGATCTCACTCTTGTCGCTTGTCTCGATGACAACGGTTACTCAGTTCTTGCTGTTCCTGTAGATGCTCCATACAATACATTCGCAGAATTCGTTGAATATGCAAAGGCAAATCCTGGAAAGATTAACGCAGGTATGCCAGCAGCTGGTTCAAACACATTCCTCTTCGGAAAGCTTGAGAGCGTTCTCGGTATCGAACTCAACCACGTTGAATGTGCTTCCGAATCTGACAGACTTACAAACATCGCTGGTGGCTTCATTGATATCGGTGTTGTTGGTCTTGGTAACGCTCAGTCTTATGAGAAGGCTGGAAAGCTCAAGGTCATCGGAACTGTTGCAGGTGATGGAATCACAATCGCTGACAGTGGCGTTGATCTTGGTGACAACTACAAGACACTCCAGGAACAGGGATATGATGACTGCTATGTTCTCTGCATGCACTACATCTATGGACCAAAGGGAATGAACGAAGAGCAGGTTGAGAAGCTCAACGCTTCCTTCAAGACAATCATCGAAGATGCAACAGTCAACGAAGGCCTCAGAAAGATTGGACATATCCCACTCTGGCACGACCTCGAAGAGTCTAAGAAGATTCAGATGGAAGAGTATGAAACAACAGTTGAGACAGCTAAGTTCCTCGGACTCTACGCTCTCTAATCGACTCTAAACTCTCTAATGCGGGTAGAATTCTACCCGCTATTTACCCGACTTTCAGGAGACAACCATGAAAAAGCCAAGAAGAGATGTCATTACAGGCATCGTAGGCCTTTTGGGCTGTGCCTTCTTCCTTGTTTTCATACAGAAGATCAAGATGCCTCCAAAGCTTCTTGAACCAGGCCCAAGGCTTCTCCCATATGTTGCGATAATTATCATCGCTCTAAGTTCAGTGGCCCTAATTATTCAGGGTATCAAAGATAGAGATAAGGAAGAAAAGCCTTATTTCCCAAAAGGTGGAATCAAGAAGATCACCAAGTCCTTCATTATGCTCTGCATCTATGCAGTTATGCTTAATTACCTTGGTTTCCTTATTTCCACTCCATTTGCAACCTTCGCATTTATTTACGACCTTAAGGGAGAGAATAAAATCAAACCTATTCCATCAGCAATCATCGCCATCGTCGTTACAGCTGTGTTGTATCTGATGTTTGTTTATGGATTCCAGGTAAGACTCCCTAGCGGTAAACTATTCTAGGAGATGAGAAAATGGCAGATTATTTAAGCGCAATACTTGTTTGTCTCAATCCTGTGAATCTCATCCTCATCATTGCGATGGTTTCTCTCGGAATTGTATTCGGAGCAATCCCAGGCTTGTCAGCAACTCTTGGTATCGCTCTCTTGCTCCCTGTAACATTCGGTCTTTCCACAACAACATCTTTCGTGTTGCTTCTGGCTATTTGGATTGGAGGTGTTTCAGGAACCTTTATTTCAGCAGTTCTCATAGGTATTCCAGGTTCATCATCAGCTATCGCTACATGTTTTGACGGATATCCTATGACAAAGAAAGGTGAAGCTGGAAAGGCTCTCGGAATTGGTATGACAGCATCCTTCATCGGTTCTGTCTTCTCAATTCTCCTTGCAACAGTCCTTTCCCCAATCATTGCCAACCTTGCTCTTAAGTTGGGACCATGGGAATACTTCTCACTCTGTTTCTGTGCCATTACTCTTATTGCATCTCTTTCAAAGGGATCAATCTTCAAGGGACTCATGGCAGCAGGAATCGGTCTTTTGATGGGATGTTTTGGTGCAGACCCAATCAACGGTATGGCAAGATTCACATTTGGTAACGTCAACCTCTATGGTGGAATCTCAACAGTCGCTCAGATGCTCGGTATGTTCGCTATGTGCCAGATTATCCGTGACAACGCAAAGGGCAGCACAAAGATGCCTGAGTGTAAGGTTGAGAACATGAAGGGTCTTGGAGTTACATTCAAAGACATCAAAGATAACATTAAGACTATCCTCTTCTCTTTCTTTGTTGGTCTTTGGATCGGCTTCCTTCCTGGAATGGGATCTGGTATCTCCAACATGGTTGCATATGGATACGCAAAGAGTATCAGCAAGGAACCAGAGACTTTCGGAAAGGGAAACCCATCTGGTATTTGGGCCAGCGAGACAGCAAACAACGCTTCTCTTGGTGGCGCTCTCATCCCTATGATGGCTCTCGGTATTCCTGGCGATGGTATCACAGCTATGCTTATTGCAGCTCTTACAATCCATGGTCTCCAGGCTGGACCACTCTTTATGGTAGAGCAGCATGATCTGGCTATGCTTATCTTTGCATGTGTTCTTATCTCTGCAATTGTTACATACGTCATCCAGATCATCACAAAGAGATGGTTCCCTTACATACTTAAGGTTCCATATCACTATCTCTACACTGTAATTCTCGTAATAAGCTTCATCGGCGGTTATGGAATCAGCAGCAATATCTTCGACATCTATGTCATGCTTGCCCTCTGTCTCTTGGCAATCTTCATGAATATTGCAGGCCTTCCAACATCTCCACTTGTATTGGCATTCATCCTTGAGCCAAAACTTGAAGGTTATTTCAGAAGAGGAGTCAGCTACTCTCATGGTAGTTATGCTGAATTCTTCACTCGCCCAATATCCTGTATTCTCCTCTTGATCTCTGTTGCATGTGTTATTTGGCCATTCATTTCAGATGCTTTAAAGAAGAGAAAAGCTAAAAAGGCGGCATAGGAGAGAATCGGTCTTGACGACAACCGATGTTCTTCTAATTGTGATATTTCGTCCCCTTGGGAAACCAAGGGGCGTTTTATCGTAAATAGTATCTACGACTACGATATGATCTCTTTTGGCCAATGACTTCTATTAAATAAGATAGGCTCCAAGGCCTAAGAAAAATTTCTAGCCAGAATATCGAAGTGGATATTCCGACTAGAAAGATTGATGCTGCCTATAAACAAAATGAGAATTAGGCGCAGAGTTCTGCCCCACGCCTAAAGAATCGTCATTTAATGAGATTGTCGTTGATATAATCCCAGTTTGGAGCATAGCCTATGCCGCTATCTGTAGGGACTGGTACAGTTCCATCAGGAAGCAATGGGTCATGGATTCTCGTAAACCATGGCTTTGGTGTTTCATAGTCAAGAAGAGGATGAAGCATACCTCTTTCGAAGTATTTTCCATCTATTCCCATGGCTCCAAGGATATGGAGGGATGCAATGTGGTTGCCATGCAATTCCAAACTCATTCCATTTGCTTCATACAAGTGGACAGTCTTCATGACGGATGTAATTCCTCCGGAGTAAATTACGCCGGCTCTTCCAATATCTGTTGCATTGTGTCTGATCCAATCTGCTCTTGAATACATCTTGCCTTCGATTGTCTCAGGTCCGCAGATATGAAGCTTTGTATTCTTCTGTAGCCATATGAAGTTCTCCATGGAGTGTTCATCAAGTGGCTCCTCCATCCATAAGAATCCCAGTGAGTGGAGGCCGTCAGCAAGTTCCAATGCCTCTTCTCGTGAATAGAAGTGGTATGGATCCATTAGAAGAACAATGTCGTCTCCAACCTCTTCCCTTACTTTTCTTGCTGCCTCCAAGTCCATCTTTACGCTTGGCTCAGGAACGATTGGTGGCATCCAAGTATGGAGTTTGATGGCTTTGTAGCCCTGCTTTACAAGAGAAGCTGCAAATTTTGCATAGGCAGAAGGAGTATCAAGTCCACCAGGGATGTCGTCTCCCACCATGATGGAAGCGTAGCAAGGAACTGTTTCACGGTACTGTCCCAGTATCTTTGAGACAGGAAGGTTTAGTTTCTTTCCACAAATATCCCAGATGGCGATGTCTACGGCGCAGAGTGTATCTTCCGTGAGATTTCTTCTCAGTCTCTGCAACTGTACGAGTCTTCTCCAAATCCTTTCCCTGAAAAAAGGATCTTCTCCAATTAGGATTTCTTTTACTGTAGACTGGATTACTCTTTCATCCATTGGACCGAAAGCCAACCCTTCTGTTCCGTCATCGCACTTTATTACAAGGACTTTTTCTACGCTGTCGTGAGCCGGGCCTGGGTGAACATGGAATTCAGAGTCTCTCACCACATGTGACACTGCGTGGAACTGCAGGACCTTTACATCGATTATTTTCATACGCTCTCCTTTTCGAAGAAATTCATAATCTCTTCCAGTTTATCGTTATGGAAAGCATGGTCTCCCGGTGGTGTGTCGTGGAAGATAGTCTTTCCATATATTTCATAGCTTTTGGATAAGATATCCATCTGCTCCATTACGTTTTCCATACCTCTTCTTCCTTCCAGGTGGTCAGATAAACAAGATTGGATGGCAAGAGGTCTCGGGGCTATGAGGGAGGCGATGTCCCCCATATCGAAGGAAGTGAAGACAGAAGGTACATAGTTACATTGACAGTTTGAATTCAGCTCCAATAGTGACTCTTCAAAGCCATAGAAATACCCAGAGATGATCGCCTTCTTTATCCTCTTCTCCAAGGCTGTGGCATATAGAGCCTGCATTCCACCGCCGCTGAAGCCGATTACCCCCAACTTTGATGTGTCTATATCTTCCCTGGTCTCCAGGTAATCGATAAGTCTCATGGTGTCCCAGACATAGAGGCCTTGGAGGGTAAAGCCAAGGACCAAGGCGGACTGGGCCAATTCCTTACAGGATGACTTAAGATACTTGTCGTCTTCGTCACCTTGTGTGGTTGTTTCCCTTCTTTCTCCGAAACCCCTTGGGTCCGGGCATATAACTGTGTAACCCATCTCTGTCAGCTTCAAGCCATAGTCGTAGTTATATTTTTCGATTTTCTCTACTACAGATTTATTATCCCTGATCCCTGCTACAGATTCTTTTCCGGCTCCATTGTGGCCTGCATAGGCGATGAAGGTGCCTTTGGAAGGAGTGGAAGGGTGGAGGATAAATAGAGGCATTGTCACGTCTTCTTCCGTGTCGATGTATGTATGCTCTCTCTTTATTCCATTTCCCAATGTGACAGTACTCTCTATTCTTTCTTTGAAATCGAGATTTCCTGCATCTCTTTTAATTATATCCAAACCAAGAAGATAGGAAAGCCTATCTATGGCCTTTTCCTGCCACTCTTCGAAGACTTCTCTTTCATAAGGGCCATTGAACCCATAAGTCCTGTAGTTCATCTCCATCCTTCGTTTTAAAGAAGCGATGGATGTGTAATAAGTAGAAATAAGCTTATTTGACATATAAGAATTGTCCACCGAAAAGGGCAAAAAGCCATCATTAGTTTTTGCGAAAGAGGGAATCGGTTATTCCAATTTGCTCTTTCTCCTTCTCTGGAATAATCTGATACCGAAAGGATGGGATACATTTCCTTTAAAAATAAACTTCTGTCGGAGGAGAATATGAAAGTAGGATTCATTGGATTGGGAATCATGGGAAAGCCCATGAGCAAAAATATTCTTAAGAACGGACATGAACTTGTTGTATATAACCGCAGCAGAGCCAGCGTCGACGAGCTTGTTGCATGTGGTGCAGAAGCTGCTTCTTCATCAAAAGAAGTTGCAGAGAAGTGCAGCGTCATCATCACAATGGTTCCAAACTCACCTCAGGTCAGGGAAGTATGTCTTGGAAAAGACGGAATCATCGACGGTGCAAAGGAAGGCACAGTTGTCATCGATATGAGTTCCATCGATCCTGTTGAAAGCAAGAGCATCGGTGCAGAACTTGCTAAGAAGGGAATCGAGTTGATGGATGCTCCTGTTTCCGGAGGAGAACCAAAGGCTATCGACGGCACACTCTCTGTCATGTGTGGTGGAAACAAGGAGACTTTCGACAAGTATTATGATCTTTTGAAGACAATGGCTGCTTCCGTTACATACGTAGGCGCTCTTGGAAGCGGAAACGTGGCTAAGCTTGCTAACCAGGTCATCGTTGCCATCAACATCGCAGCTGTTTCCGAAGCTCTTACACTTGCTGTAAAGAATGGCGCTGATCCAGCGCTTGTTTATAACGCTATCAGAGGTGGACTTGCTGGTTCTACAGTCCTTGATGCAAAGGCCCCGATGATGATGGACCACAACTTCAAGCCAGGTTTCAGAATCGAACTTCACATCAAAGACCTTAACAATGCCATCAACGCAGCTCACGCAACCTCTACATCCCTTCCTCTCACAGCGTCTGTCATGGAAATGATGCAGGCATTGAAGAATGATGGATGTGGAAAAGAAGACCATAGCGCACTTGTTCGCTATTACGAGAAGATATCTGCTGTTTCCGTAGAGAAAAAAGACTGAGGTAAATATGGACAAAAGCCTTATAAAAGGAGTGGTGGTTCCAATTCTCACTCCAATCGATGAAAACGAGAAAATTGACGAAGCAAAACTGAGAAGCCAGGTTAACTATGTTATCGAAGGCGGCGTATTGGGAATTCTTGCTTTTGGCAGCAATGGCGAGTTTTACATGGTTGAAGAAGATGAAATGGAAAGGGGCTTGGAGATCATGATCTCAGAAAGCAATGGAAGAGTCCCTGTATATTTCGGAATCGGAGCTATCAGCACAAAAAAGTGCGTAAGACTTGCAAAGATGGCAGTAGCAAAAGGAGCTTATGGTATCTCTGTACTTCAGCCAATGTTCCTGAAGCCTACAGAAGAAGAACTCTTCCTGCACTTCAAGACTATTGCAGATGCTGTTCCTTCAACACCAATGCTTCTCTATAACAACCCAGGACGCGTAGGCTACACAATGAGCGCCAACCTTGTTGACAGACTTGCCCATGAAGTCGAGAACATCGTGGGTATGAAAGATACAAGCGGTGACATCACACAGATGGAAGAGTTCATCAGAAGAACAAGAGACGTAGACTTCAAGGTTTTCGGAGGAAAGGACACTCTTCTCTATGCTGCCCTCTGCCATGGGGCAGTCGGAGGTGTATGCACAGCAGCTAACTTTATGCCTCACTTGATCACTGATGTATATAACAAGTTTGTTGCCGGCGACTACAAGGGATCTTTGGAGGCACAGTTCAAGCTTAATCCTGTAAGACTCAGCATGGATGCAGCTTCCTTCCCAGTAGCAGCAAAGGATATGGCTAACCTTGTTGGACGTGATGTAGGTGTTCCATACAGACCAAACCTTCCTACTCCAGAAGGAAAGGCCAGAGACGGCATCGTCGCTGCCATGAAGAAGGCAGATCTTATTTGAGGTGAAATATGAGAGCCATTAAAATCAACAAAAAAGATAATGTCGCTGTTGTTATCAAGGAAGCAAAGAAGGGTGATGTACTGGAAGGTATGGATATCACTCTGCGCTCAGATGTTCCCCAGGGTCATAAAGTGGCTCTCACCGCTTTAAAGAAGGGAGACGCTGTTGTCAGATATGGTGTTGTTCTCGGCTATCTTACAGAAGATGTTGAGAAGGGAGACTGGATCAATGAGAAGATGCTTACTCTTCCTCCTTCACCAGAGCTCGCCGAGCTCACTTTCGGAGGAGAAGGGGAATATCCTTCCCTCCAGCCTGAAAGAACAACATGGATGGGATATGACAATGGAGAAGGCAAGTTTGCCGGAACAAGAAATATCCTTGGCATCACTACAACCGTACAGTGCTGTGCAGGTGTATTGAGAGCTGCAACAGAAAGAATCAGACGTGAACTTCTTCCAAAGTATGAGAACGTTGATGACGTATCTGCTTTGATCCACCCTTATGGCTGCGGTGTCGCTATCGATGCTCCGGATGCTTTCATTCCAATTAGGAGCGTCAAGAATCTTGCCCACCATCCTAACTTCGGTGGCGAGATAATGGTAGTATCCCTCGGATGCGAGAAGCTCAGCGTAGACAGAATCCTTGAACCGGAAGAAATCAACTCAGATAACGTAGTCGTTCTTCAGGAGTGTGATGGTTACGCAGGCATGATCGATTCCATCATGGCTATGGCTGAGAAGAAGCTGGAGAAGCTCAATCAGAGAATACGCACAGAGCTTCCTCTTTCAAAGCTCTTTGTTGGAACTCAGTGCGGCGGCTCCGATGCCTTCAGCGGAATCAGTGCAAACCCATCCATCGGCTTTGCCTTCGATCTTCTTGCAAAGGGTGGCGCAACTACTGCTTTCTCAGAAGTCACAGAAGTCAGAGATGCTGTGGAGATGATTGCAAAGAGATGTCAGGACAAAGAAACTGTAGATAAGCTCATCAAAGAGATCGGTTGGTATGACAACTATCTTAAGAAGGGCGGTGTAGACAGAAGCGCCAACACAACTCCAGGCAACAAGAAGGGTGGACTTTCCAACATCAAGGAGAAGTCCATGGGAAGTATTGCAAAGTCCGGTAACTCACCTATTGTAGATGTCCTCGGACCAGCTGAAATTCCTACAAAGCATGGAATGCACTTTATCGCAACTCCAGCTTCCGATATCGTCTGTGGCCCAACACAGCTTGCTTCAGGCATCACACTGCAGGTTTTCTCTACAGGCCGTGGAACTCCATATAGCTTGAAAGAGATTCCTGTAATCAAGCTCTGTACCCGCCATGAGATCAAAGATCAGTGGAAGGATATCTTCGATATCGACACAGGAGACATCATTACAGGAGAGGGTACTTTCGAAGAGGTGGGCCTTCAGGTTTACAACTTGATTCTTGACTGCGCCAGCGGCAAGAAGAGTAGGGCTGAAGCTCTTGGAATCTACAACGACCTGATTATCGACAATCCGGCACCTATCACATAATCAAAAGAATAAAAAAAGAGGAGAAAATGAGAATGTGGGAGACTTATTTCAGACAATATAAGGACACTGTCCTTCCTTTCTGGCTTGATAAGCAAAAGTGGAACTATAAAGATGACATCATCATGGTGGGCTATGATGATCTCGCTTCCGCCACAGGAGATAATAGTTGGCGTGACGCCATCTTCTCTTCTTCCCGCTTTCTCATGCTCCCGGACGGAACAGTAGTCAATCTCTGCCCAGAGAGCAGAAACGTCGATAAGATCTCTTTTGGTAAGACTCTTACAATAATGAGAAACCTTACAGGAGATCCTAGATATGTAAAGGCTGTTGAGAAAGTCTACTCTATGCTTTCTGATTATCCTAGGACAAAGGAAGGCAACTTCTGGCACAAAGACATTTATCCAAACCAGGTCTGGCTTGACGGCCTCTATATGGGACAGCCTTTCTATGCCCAGTGCGTCGTTGATTACAACGATGACGAGAAGTGGAATGATATCTTCTCTCAGTTTGCTTCAGCCCATGATTTGTTGTGGGATGAAAAGAGAGGCTTATATGTCCATGCCAATGATACATCCAGGGAGATGGAATGGTGTGATAAAGAGAGCGGAAAATCCAAATGTGTATGGCTCAGAGCAGAGGGCTGGTTCCTGATGGCTATGGTGGATACATACGAAATCGCATCCAAGCATACAACACTTTCTGAAAAGCTTATTCCGATGTTGAAGAATGCCGTTGACCGTCTTCTTGTCTACAAAGATGAAAAGACAAATATGTTCTATCAGCTGGTGGATGAGAAGGATATGGCTGGAAACTACGTGGAGACAAGCGGTTCTGCTATGATTGCCTACGCTCTTATGAAGGGTGAGAGACTTGGTGTGCTTGAGAAGGGTTACGGCAAGATTGGTGAGGAGATTTTGGAAGGTATCAGAAGAACATATCTCAAGAGTGAAGATGGAATTCTTCACTTGTATGGAATCTGCGCCTCCGCCGGCCTTGGGCCTGGTCCAGACAATAGACGTGACAGAGACGGCTCTCCCCGTTATTATCTATCTGAGAAGCAGGGCGTTGACAACCAGCATGGTGCAGCTGCCTGCATGATGGCATACTCAGAGTATGTAAGACGATAGGAGGGAGAGTATGGTTCAGTTTGGTTTAAGACTACATGACGCAGAGAAGATGCCTTTACCTGAGTTGTTACCAATTGTAAAGGGAAAAGGTTTTGAGTGTGTGCATCTTGCACTTTCAAAAGCATTGAAAGAGTATCCTTGTACTCCTTCAGCTTTGACTCCGGGATATGCAAATTACCTGAGACACTTGTTTGAGAAGAATCAGCTGGATATTGCCGTCATCGGTAACTATCTTAATCTTGCAAATCCTGACGAAGAGTATATGAAGACTGCAAGGGAGAAATACTTTGCACATATCCGTTTCGCTTCACTTTTGGGGTGCGGAATGGTGGGAACTGAAACAGGTGCCCCGAATGTGGAATACAAGTATTGCCCTGAGTGTAGGACAGACAAGGCTCTCGCAACTTTTATCAAGGAATTGAAGCCTGTGGTCAAATGTGCAGAGAACTATGGTGTAACATTGGCAATCGAGCCTGTTGCAAGACACATAGTCTGGGGACCAAAGGTCTGTAGAAGGGTATTGGATGAGATTGGATCTTATAACCTTCAGGTACTCTTTGATCCTGTGAATATGCTTGATCTCGATAACGTCGGGCACAGAGATGAAGTCTTCCAGGAAGCCATCGAGCTTTTGGGGCCAGATATCGCAATGGTTCACTTTAAAGATTTCATCTACACCCCAGGTGAGGGTTATGGCCTCAAGAGTGTGGGAGCAGGAACTGGAGAGATGGATTATACAGCCATCCTGAAGTATCTCAAGAAAGAGAAGCCTTTTGTGTATGCAACTCTTGAGAACACCACTCCTGAAAATGCCGCTTGGTGTGTTGAAAACCTTAAAAAGCAATATGACGCTATAGAAGTCTGATTGGAGCCCGGATTTTCCGGGCCATTTCTTTCATTTAAAGTTGAGAGAAACAAAAAAATGGTCCCCGACAGATATCAGGGACCTTCATCCCCCCCGATGGACTTGAACCAACGACCAAAAGATTATGAGTCTTCTGCTCTAACCACTGAGCTAGAGGGGGAAAGCTAAGACAATCTAACACAAAACCTATATTTCTTTCAACAGGTGGGAAAAACTATTTCTCTCACTTAATTTACTATTCTTCTCCTGAATGGTGGTTATAATCTTTTTGGAGGAGAAGAAAATGCATCTTGATGGTTATGGACTATTTGTTGAAGACATGGGCCGTATGATCAGGTTCTACAGGGATGTCTTGGGCTTTGAGATCAAAGAGAGCGAGGATGCCGATAATGTCTATCTATTAAAAGACGGCACTCTCTTTCTTTTATATGGAAGAAAGGACTTCGAGAAACTGACGGGAAAGAGATTCGAGTACCTTAAGGGAGTCAGTGCCCACAGTGAAATGGCATTGTATGTGGATACTTTTGAGGAAGTGGACAAAGAATATAAACATGCTTTGGATAATGGGGCTACATCCATCCTGGAACCTACCACCGAGCCTTGGGGACAGAGAACATGTTTTATTGCAGACCCTGAAGGAAACATAATTGAGATTGGTTCATGGAATAAGAAGTTTGGGGAAAAGGACTTGTGATATAGGTGCTTTTCCTATTTAAAAGACTAGAGAGCGTCAGGAAGTATAGGGCTTTCTGGCGTTTTTTGATTTTCAATAGAGGCCTCAGGTGGTATAGTCAGAGGTATAACGAACAAAATGTTCTGGAGGAATTTTGTGAAAAAGATTCTTTGTATTCTTTTGGTTTTTGTATTTATCGTATCAGGAGCTATTGCAGGCAATATCTACTATGCCTTCGGCGATATTGGCCAGCATCCTGATATCCTTATGGGTTTCTTCCCTTCCTATGCATATATGGGAGTTGGTGTAAAACTTCCTGAAATAATTGAAAACAACACAACAGATGTCCAAGTCCTAATTGGTGAAGGCTATTTGCAGCGCCTATTGTGGCAGGATAAAGATAGTGGTGAAAACAACTATGACGGAGGAGCCTGGGACAAGGATTCAGCTCTCAGATATAACGTCTGGACCAATGACCTTACATTTAGATTCAGACAAGGCTTTGGTGTAAGCCCGGTCTCTGGTAAGGATCTTCTTCTCTTGACCACAGGAGTCAACCTTAAGTATGAGAGATACTACTCCGGATCTGAGTTCGGACCATTCGATATCAAAGGAACTATGGATGGCATAATCAACTCTGATTACGACGGAAAGATTTATCCTGAACTTGCTGGAGGCGGCAAGGCATTCTTGGGAACCGAAATACAGGCAAACTTAAAGCTTGATCTTGTGAAAGACACCCTCCACACCAACGATGGATTCTGGGCAAGAATCGATATGAAGTATGGTCCTAAGGCAATCAACACCTTTGCCGATGGCTTTGCAGACTATATTTCATTCAACGTCAATGGTGTAGGCGCAAAGACACTCTATAACCTTACTAACCAGAATGGAGAATCATTAGTCTCATTCATACTCATTGACAGAATGAATGCCAGCTGGACAGGAGGAGAGAGTGTTCCTTCCTTCATCCAGGGACCGGTATCTCTTGGTAGAAAGGTAAGGGGTTTCAATACTTATACCTACAACACAGAGTTTACTGCAGTTAATAACTTGGATTTGAGAATTACAGGACCAGGACTGGGGTTGGAGAAGCTTGCTCCTAGAATCAACCTCTTTGTGGACTGTGGTTATGGATGGGGAAGAGTCCTCAATACTGACAGAGTGGAGAAGAATTTCCTTGCTTCCGTGGGTGTACAGGTGGAGATGTCATTCTTCGACTTCATTGACTTGGGATACGAAATCAACTATCTCTTGGTTGACAAAGAGAAGTATACACAGCCAGGAAAGATTACTACGAACTTTACATTCTTCCTAGATTTCTAATTGATGTAAGGATTCTTTGATACGATCTCCTCTTTTATCTCGAGCCCCAGGGATGAGAGGAGATTTCTCTTTTCTTCCCTCTCATACTCCACAATATATGGAAGAGAGAAATAGATGAGATCATCCTCAAGTCTTGTTTCAGGCTTGAATCCCTTTCTGACAAGGACTCTGTACTTGTCATAGGCCTTGTCTCTTTCTACTCCCTCAAGGATGAAAGTATACCAGCCTGTATTCTCTTCGATTATCTCGGAGTCCTCTTCCACTGCTCCCTTTCTTAGTCTTACTTCGACTTGGCTCACGCCATTTCCCCATAATCCCAACTCTTCCAGGACTGCCTCTGTCAAGGCAATGGTCCTGCCTTCATTTGTTTCAGGGCATTCTCCATAGACAGTGGTGATTATGGATTTTCCCTCTTCATTGGATACTATGAGCTCTGAGCCTTCTTCGTAGAGGTTTGTAAAAGAGAGGAACTTTGAATTGTCCCACTCTTTGTCCTTGGGATCAAATCCCACCCAGAAAGCGGTCTCAGAAAAAAGAGAAGTAAGAACTATTGATAAAAGCAAAAATGCAGTGATAAGTCTCTTCATACCCCCATTATATTTTGGAGAGAGGGAAAAATCCACATTGGAGCGTGAGAGTTGAACAAAGGGGCTTTACTCTGACATAATATTTGTTATGAGCGAAAAAATGAATCAGAATGCCCATTGGGCGGATATAATGGCTGATAAGATCATCCGTGAGAAGGGTGAAAAGGATTTGTATACCTGTGCCAGCGGCATTACACCATCTGGTACTGTCCATATCGGTAACTTCAGAGAAATCATCACAGTCGAACTTATTGTGAGATGTCTCAGGGAGAGGGGAAAGAATGTTAGGTTCATCTACTCCTGGGATGACTATGATGTATTCAGAAAGGTTCCAAAGAATATGCCTAATAAGGAACTTTTGGAAACTTATCTCAGAAAGCCTATTACTCTTGTTCCTGATACAAAAGAGAGAGCAGAGAACTATGCAAGGGGAAATGAGGTCGATGTGGAGAAGATTCTTCCTACTGTAGGTGTGTTCCCTGAGTATCTTTATCAGGCAGAAAGATATAGAACTAACGTTTATGCTGCAGATATCAGGACAGCACTCGAGCACAGGGACGAGATCAGAGAGGCCCTCAACCAGTATAGGACAGAACCACTACCTGAGAATTGGTGGCCTGTATCTGTCTTCTCTTCTTTCACAGACAGAGACAACACTACAGTCCTTGGCTGGGATGGAGAGTGGGGCATCACATACCACGATGATGAGCTTGATAAGACTGAGACCATCGATATCCGTTCAACTCCTTACACAAAGCTTCCATGGCGTGTTGACTGGCCAATGAGATGGGTTAAGGAAGGCGTAGACTTCGAGCCAGGTGGAAAGGACCATCTTACAGAGGGTGGAAGCTATGACACAGCAAAGAATGTAGTAAAGGTCTTTGGTGGTGAAGCTCCTGTAACAATGCGCTATGACTTTGTCAGACTGAAGGGAATGGGTGGAAAGATTTCATCCTCCGGCGGTGAAGTTGCAGACCTCTATGATGTTCTTGCAATCTATCCTCCTGAGATCGTCAGATACCTTTTTGTCGGAACAAAGCCTCAGAGTGAGTTTGCCATTTCATTCGACCTCGATGTCTTGAAGATCTATGAAGACTACGATAACTGCGAAAGAATCTACTTCGGCATCCTCCCTGTAAAGGAACAGAGAAAAGAGAAGGAGAAGAGAATCTACGAGCTCAGCCAGGTTGATGGATCCAAGATTCCTACAGAGGCTGGCTATCAGATTCCTTTCCGTCATCTCTGTAACTATGTACAGATTTATGGTGGAGATACAGAAAAGGTTCTCTCAAGACTTTCAGATGCAACAGAGAGCCAGAAGGAAAGACTTAGAGTCAGAATCGAATGTGCAAAGAACTGGCTCAGGGATTATGCTCCGGAAGAGTTTAAGTTCTCACTTCAGACAGAAGAAGATGAAAAGTATGCTGCAACTGAAACAGAACTCAAAGCTATCAGGGAATTTGCAGATTTCGTTGAAAAGTATTTGGATGAAATGGGAGAGAAGGAATTCTCTAACTATATCTATCAGGCAGCTCAGGACAATGGCTTGGAGAATGCTGATTTCTTCCGCCTTATCTATACTGTCTTGATTAATAAAGAAAAGGGCCCGAAACTGGCAGGTTTCTTGAAGGCTTGTGGAAGTGAAACCATCCTTCCAATTCTTAAGAGGTACTAAGAAAAAGGGAGGAGATTTCTCCTCCTTTGTTTCTTTTTAATAAATGCAGAATATAAAGCAAAACATCAAACCAAGACTTCATTTTACTCCCTTTCAAACCATTGTCTTCGGGTTTATGGCTGCCATCCTTATAGGAGCACTCTTACTTTTCCTTCCTGTCGCCACTAAGGATGGTGAGACCACTTCTTTCTTCGATGCCCTCTTTACATCAACTTCAGCTGTTTGTGTTACAGGGCTTGTGGTCAAAGATACCGCCACCCATTGGTCAATGTTCGGGCAGATAGTGATTCTTGTCCTTATCCAGATAGGAGGCTTGGGTGTTGTTACAATGGCAGGCTTCTTGGCAATTATCTCGGGACGTAAAATAGGTCTCTTTGCCAGAAATACAATGCAGGAGGCTCTCTCGGCCCACAAGATGGGAGGAGTATTGAGACTTACTAATTTCATTCTCATTCTCTCCTTCTCGATTGAGCTCTTGGGGGCCATATTCCTTTCTCCTGTGTTTATTAAAGACTTTGGAGTAGGAAAGGGTATCTGGTACTCTGTTTTCCACTCCATATCAGCCTTCTGTAACGCAGGTTTTGATCTGATGGGAGTCAGAGGTGAATATTCTTCCCTTACATCCTACAGTACAAATGCTCTGGTCAATATAACTATCGTCATTTTGATTATAGTGGGAGGCATAGGCTTCCTTACTTGGGATGACATCAGAACCAATGGCATACACTTAAGAAGATATAGGGTACAGTCCAAGATTATTTTCACTGTCACTTTCGTTCTTATTCTTTTCCCATTCTTATTCTTGTTCTTCCATGAGTTTGATGAACTACCTATGAAGGATAGGATATTGATGTCCCTCTTCCAGAGTGTCACACCAAGAACAGCTGGCTTTAATACCGCTGACTATAGTGCAATGTCAGAGTCAGGAGAAGCCATGACTATTCTTTTGATGCTGGTTGGTGGTTCTCCAGGATCCACTGCCGGAGGTATGAAGACCACCACTTTGGCTGTCCTTGTACTCTCTGCCTTTGCTGTATTCAGAAGAAACGGGGACGCAGAGTGTTTTGGCAGGAGAGTAATGGATGAGGCTGTGAAGGCTGCAGGAGCTATCTTCTTCCTCTATCTCTTTTTGTCCTTTGGCGGGGCGCTGTCTATCAGTGCCATTGAGTCTCTGCCTTTCTTGTCATGTTTCTTTGAGACTTCCTCTGCCATCGCCACAGTCGGTCTTTCATTGGGCATAACTCCTACTTTATCTATAGTTTCCAAGAGTATTTTGATTATTTTGATGTTTGTAGGTCGTGTAGGTGGCCTTACACTTATATATGCCACTGTATCCAGGAGGGGAACAATGGCCAAACTGCCACAGGAAAGAATAACTGTTGGCTAAGGAGAAATGAAATGAAGAGTGTTCTTTTAATTGGATTAGGAAGATTCGGCAGACATATTGCCATGAAACTAGCGGAATTAAAGCACCAGACTCTTGCTATAGACAGCGATGAAGAGAGGGTTGAGCAGGTGTTGCCATATGTCACCAGCGCTCAGATTGGTGACTGTACCAATCCGGCTTTTATCTCTTCACTGGGAGTAAGAGACTTCGATGTCTGTATCGTGGCCATCGGTGATGATTTCCAGAGTTCTTTGGAAGTCACGTCCCTTTTAAAGGAAAACGGCGCAAAGAAGGTTGTCTCCAGGGCAAGCAGGGATATTCAGGAGAAGTTCTTGCTTCGTAATGGAGCTGACGAAGTTGTGTACCCAGAGAAACAGCTGGCATCTTGGCTTGCCATCAGATTTACCTCCGACCACATCCTGGATTACATTGAATTGGATGAGAAACATGGAATCTTTGAGGTGTCTACACCAAAAGAATGGGTTGGAAAGACTGTCCAGCAGGTAGATGTAAGAAAGAAATACAATATCAACATCATGGGATACAAAGATAATTCAGGTAAGATGAGTATCTCCATATCTCCTGATACTGTCCTTACGGAATCCATGACCATAATGGTCCTAGGGGCAATAGAAAGCGTGCACAAATGCTTTAAGATATGAAAGAGGCGCTTCGGCGCCTATTTTCATCTCTTCTTGTCGTTCTTGAAAACCTTGTCCAAGACAATGGAGTTCTGCCTCCACTTTTCAGCTGTCTTTACCTGCAGGTCCAGCCTTACTGTGGCTCCAGGGAAGATGCGCTTTATTTCCTTTCTTGCTTCAGTTCCTATTCTCTTTATGCCACTACCGCCTTTTCCTACGATAAAGCCTTTCTGACCATCACGCTCTACGTTGATGAAGGCTCTGATCCAGACTGTATTGGTCTCTTCGTTCCACTCCAAGTCGCTTACATCTACAAAGATTACATGTGGTAACTCATCTGAGAGGGTGGCGATGGTCTTCTCCCTGATTATCTCGCTGATTCTGAACTCAAGATCTTGGTCTGTGTATTGATTCTCATCGTAAAGGAGTTCGCCTTCCTTTGCCCTCTTGAAGAGCTCAATAAGAACCTCGTCCACTCCTTCATCATTCTTTGCCGAGATAAATAGAACAGGCATTGAAGGGAAGTGGGATGAGATAAACTCTTTGCTTTCTTCCATCTCTTCCTTTGTAAGGATGTCTGTCTTATTGATGGCTACGACTGTGGGAACCTTGGCTTTCTTGATCATCTCGCAGATAGCCACTTCTTCCTTGCCGCCCTTTCTCTTTCCATCCACCACATAAAGGATCATGTCACTATCTTTCAGAGCAGACACGGTTACATCTTGCATCCTTTTGTTTATCTCCTTGTCTGACAGGTGATACCCGGGTGTATCTGTGAAGACAAGTTGTCCTCTTTGGTCAGTGTATATACCTCTGATCTTGTTTCTAGTTGTCTGAGGGGTTGGGGATGTTATGGAGACTTTCATCTCACAGATTGTGTTTACTAATGTGGACTTGCCGCTGCTGGGTCTTCCTATTACAGATACTGTAGCACTCTTCATGGTGATCATTATATTCCAAATGTTCTTCTCTCTCCATTTCCCAAATAAAACATTTGGGCTATATTTGGGATATGGATGAAGAAAAAAAGACAAAAAGTGTAGATCCTTCCCTTTCTGAGAAGCTTCTGAGAACCAGAAGCATAATGATCAGTGGAGAGATCAACAAAGATTTATCAGATGATTTTGCCCAGAGAATGTTGGTTTTAGATTCAGAATCCCAGGACCCAATAACATTATACATTAACTCCCCTGGAGGAGATGTGGACTCTGGCTTCGCTATCTATGACATGATCAGATTTGTGAAATCTGAAGTTACAGTGGTCGGAATGGGACTGGTGGCATCTGCCGCTGCTCTTATTTATCTCTCAGTGCCAAGTGAGAGAAGAGTTGCATTCCCTAACTCCACATATCTTATTCATCAGCCTCTCTCCCAGCTGAAGGGAACAGCAATCGAGATTGATATCTATGCAAAGAAGCTTGGAGAGCTGAGAACAAAGCTGGACAAGGTCATTGCAGATGCAGTCGGTAAGAGTGTCGAGGAAGTATCAAAAGATACAGAGAGAGACCATTGGCTCAGCGCAGAAGAAGCAAAAGCCTATGGAATAGTGGGAAGAATCATAACCAATAGATGTGATCTATAATTATTTGATTTGACCTGAGTGTTGACTGGAACCGAGTGCTCCAGTCTTTTTTTGTTCAAAAGAGGGGATTTTTCTGTTTAATAAGTATGAAGTATTTTCTTCTTTTGCTTTTGATTATTCCTTTCTTTTTTTCATGTTCCCCTACAGTGGAAAATGGATCAAAGTTTTCCGTTGCAACATGGAACATGGGGGAATTCTTTGACTCCAGGGAAGATGGAAACGAATTCTCTGGTTGGAAAGAAAGCGATGGATGGAATGATGAAAAGTATAAGGAGAGGATAAAGAAGAGCGTAATGTACATAGCATCCAACTTTGATGGAGCTGATGTAATAATTCTGGAAGAGGTTGAGAGTGAGGATGTTCTGATTTCCCTATTGGAGGGCGGTTTGAAGAGAGAGGGGTATCTGTATTATGGTATCGCCCAGAACGAAAGCCAATTAAATGTGGCCTTCATTTCAAAGATTAAGCCTCTCTCCGTCAAGCTCTTGTTTATTCCGGAGGCAAGGCCTATGCTCTCCTTGGATTTTCTTGTGGGGGAAGAGAGAGTCAGAGTAATAGGAGTTCATCTACGTAGCAGACTGAAAGATGAAAACCAAGAGATAAGAGAAGAAGAGTTAATGATGCTGAAGGGTGAGATAGAGGAGTGCGACTATCCTCTGATTATCCTTGGCGACTTCAACATCGATCCCATTCTCCACTCCGAGGAGATGGGGGACGGAAGAAACGGGGACTCGATACTCATTTTGACAGGAGATGGTTCTACCGCCAGGAATGGAAGGATGTTTTCTCCCTATCTCGATTATGCTTCTCCCATGAATGACGGGACATATTTCTATGATGGGAAATGGGAGAAGATAGACAATATTCTTCTGAATTCCTTTTTCTTCGACGGAGAAGGAATTGAATACTGTTCTTCCAGTATCATAAAGGGAGCAGACAGCGCAGATTATTCAGGGCGTCCAGTTAAATATGATAAATCCACAGGAAAAGGCCTCTCAGATCATTTTGCCCTTAAGGCTACTTTCATCATATAATGTCCCCATGGAAGAAAATATAAGGGAAATACTACTTGGTGGCCAAAGCTTTTCTTGGACAGAGGAAGAGGACGGAACCTTCAGTGCTGTCTTGAATGAGAGAGTGTATAGGATTAAAGGAATTGAAGACGCATACAGCGACAGCTATCTCCACTCTTATTTTGATCTGGATTATGACTATGAAAAAGCCAGGGAAGATATAAGGGAAAAGGATGTTGTTCTAAGGGAAGCTGTAGACAAGGTGGGGATGCTTCGTATTCTGAAGCAGGATCATTGGATCGCTACAATATCTTTTATTCTTTCCCAGAATAACAACATCAAAAGAATAACAGGTCTATACAGGAAGTTATGCTGTAATTATGGCCACGAGGTGGAGCCAGGTTATTGGTCTTTCCCTTCACCGGAAGAACTTGGAAGGGCCACGGAAGAAGACTTAAGGACGCTTGGTGTGGGCTTCCGCGCTCCATTTATTATTGATGCAGTGAAGAAATATCATATACTCTCCGAGATTGATTCCTTGGACTTTGATTCCGCCATGGATAAACTACAGGAAATAAAGGGAATAGGACCAAAGGTTGCGTCCTGTATTCTCATCTTCTCCTATGCCCGAAGAGAAGGCTTTCCAATGGATACTTGGATGAAACAGTGTATGGCGAAGTATTACCCTGATAAAGATAAATCATACTTCCACCCATATGAAGCATTGTCCCAGCAATATCTATTCTCGTTTATGAGAGGATAATAGACTCAGAGGCGGATAGATTTCATCCGCCTCAAATTAACGCATAAGAATTATTCAATAGTGTCGCATAATATGTTTATCTTGCTGTCTTGATTATATTTATACAACTTGTAGTGGTTTTGTTGTACACAGCCAGATATTCTCCAGAAAGAGAAATTTCAATTTCATTTGCACCTTGAACGTCACAGTCGATCCAGCTTCCTTTCTTTAATACCAGGCCTCCGTCATTCCAGCTGTTTTCACTACGCATTGTGTATAACCTTCCGTTCTTGTTATCCAAGAGATAACAGTATTCTGTGTCAGGCGCCATCTTGATGATACTGGTTCCGTCTTCAGTTATGTTCTCTGTGTGATACAAGGTGTATTCATCGAAGTTCCCATATTCGCGTTTGTAGTAGTGTATTGCGCTTGGTGTGAACACAAAGGCATAGTCTCCATCCCTGGACAAGAATCCACAAGATCTGGCATCCAAAAATTCTGCCTTGAACTTGTTCTGGGCATAGTATTCGAAGAAAACATCTTCATCTTTCCACATCATATGCTCGCTGATCGATATTGTGTCTGTTCCTTTGAAATTGTAGACTTTGGATCTCTCTCCGCTTGTCACCATAATAAAGCCCATTTCAGGAATGGATGCTGAGTTTTTGAATCCCGTTCCTCCCCATTCAATCTGCGGATCTACAGAATACCAATCATCCCGTCTGACCATGTTTCCCTTTTCTGCGTTTTGGTTGAATAACACAAGGCTCATTCTTTTTCTGTCGTTACTTTGTATCGTGGCCACAAGAGTATTCTTGCAAGGAACGATTGAGACAAATTTATCTGCTCTGCCATCTCCTCCCTTTGGATCAAATCCTGTGGCTTCATCGGTGACTATCAACTGGGTCTTTGATACCATTACATTCACGGCCTTACAGCTTAAATTCTGGTTAATGAGGAATACTACATTCCAGAATCCATCGTCTTCCTCTCCATAGGCTGTAAAGTCAGCCACGTTGCCGTCGAAACCTAAATCAGAATATGTATATTCACTTTCTACAACAGGAGATACACCGTCTGCTTTTACTAGCTGTACTGTCTTGTATTGGTTGCTGGCTATCAACAGTCTGTTGTCTGGAAGGAAGTGAATGGTGACTCCTGCTCCCAGCTTCCATTCTTTTCCCTCCTGGAGCGTGTATTTCTGATAGGGGTCTCCATGATTAGTGTTGGCGGCAGCCTGGAATGACTTGCCATTGGATCCCATGGAGCCTTTGTCTTTTGTCTGGGTTATTACGTCGATTCTATGGATTCCACTCTTTACGCCACCCGTAAAGGTGAACTCGCTTCCTCTTCCTGCCTCTTCACCATCCAAGAACCATACAGTGTCTAAGTCGTTGAGAGTCAAAGGCGAAGACTTGGGGAGGGATATATTGAGGGTGAAGGTCTTGTTTTCTTCTATCAAAGACTCCAAGCCGTTAATTTCAACTTCAACTGGAAGTGACGTGTTGTTTGATATCTCAATCTCTCCGTTTCCAGTTTCGCTTCCTGCCGAGAATGGGAATGTGATCTCTCCTTCTGTTTTTTCACCGTTGGAAATACGTATTGCCTCTGCTATTCCCGACAGAGTATTTCCGTCACTATCAAGAAGCTTTGCAGTGAACTTGTAGGAACCGGTATCCATGTTGTCTTTGGAAACGACTACACTGCAGTTGTTAGGCTCGGAAGGTATCAAGCTTATTTCCGTGCCATCCTGGGCATTGAGCGTCACTTTCACTGACTTTGCTTTCGGGTAAGCCGTGTCATTCCAATTAAGGGTAAGAGTCATACTACCTTTTCCCACAAGCTGGTCAACGTTTATCTTTGCGTTGTTCTTTCCTGCAGTGAGAGTGATGGTTTCTTCACCGTAACAGATGTCGACGCGGTCTTTGTTGAAGCCATAGACTTTGATGGTCCATTCTCCTACAGAGAGATTATCGAGATTAAGATATGTGTAGTAGGTATAACGAGGTGTGCTTTCTTTCCCGTCTGGTCCAATTGCAACCACCCTATACCCATATATCTCCATGTTATCCCTATCTGGAGATACGGTTCTCACGCTCTTGTTCATCTCGATTCTCAGTGTCGCTGTCTCCACTTTGTCATTACATGATTGAAAAGACAGAGCCATGACGACACATAACAAAACATAAAGAACTCTTTTCATTTTTATCCTCCAATAATTGAGTCTCATTATTAAGAACACGTTTTTCCCGATTTTGTTGAAATCGCCACTTGTTGCTTGAAGAAATCCCATTTGCTATGATTGAAAAAGGAGAAATGAATGAAAGATCCTCTATTACTTCTTCTTTTGGTCATGGTTGGAGTATTTCTATATCTTGCCACCTTCAAGGGCGTCATATATCCATGGTTCTTACTCTGTATGGTGGTGGTGACTGGACTTTGGTATATTGCAAATCACTACATCAGCAGGAAAATGGTCCAGAAGTCCAGAAACGATGAAGAGTTTTTCTATCAAAATGCCCAGATGATAGATAAGACAGGCACTGAATTGATTTCAGGCGCTCTTATCGTCACAAAAGACGAAGTGGTGTTTGTAGAAAGAAAAGGATATTTTGGAGGCGTGAAGGTAGTCTGGTCAGCTTTTACTTCCACTATCTCATCTTACTCCTTCGACTATGTCACAGAGAAAAAATTGGGTCTGAAATTAAATCTGAAGAGAGAAAAAGAAGAGGTGAAGTTCGTCGCCCCTAAGATGCAGGAAAGGGAAAAAGAGTTCAGAAAATCCCTTGGTTGGCCTGAAGAATAGTGAAAAAAGTGGAAAAATTTTGAAAAGTGTCCTCTTTTGCCCCTATTCGAGAGCCTTTTTTCAGATGATTATTGAGTCATGAAGAAAATCATGGCTCTTTTTTTGATACTGCTTAGTCTTTCATTTTTGAACGCTGCTGTCTCCGTCTCCATCGATATGGATGGATTGGACTTTCTATGGAGAGATGGAATGCGATTAGGTGGAAAATGTTCATTTGACTATAATGATATCAAAATAACAATCCCAATTAGGTATGGTAAAAGCGATGATAATTTTCTTCATTTCCTAGAATTCGGTGTCTTAATAGGAGTTCATCCTATTGAGGATCTAGGATTGATTGTCGAAGCTTCCTTCTTAAAAGTCGGTTGGCTTTGGGGTGTTGCTGCACCGACAGACCAGTTGGCATTGGTCAGTGAAGGAAGCATCGGCTGGGATTATAGTTTTGGTCACTTCTACGTTGAACCAAGGCTGACTTATCGCACTCTTATATCGCTTACAGGAGAAAGCGCCGAAGCCTTTGAGAAGATTCCTCAGTTTACAGGAGTCAGAGCGTCGCTCTCTCTCGGAATAGTCTTCTAGTAATAAAGCCATTGGCAAATTTTATAAACAAGGAGGATACCCTTCATTTGGAGGGTGAACGGAAACATGAGAAAAAAGCATGTTATTAACATTATTGTGGTTACTTTATTGATTGCATCTACTCTCCTTTCATGCACTCCCAATCTCTCTGGCCCTTCTGGCTTACGACAAGACAAGGTTGTCGCAATGAGTGCCAGAGTTATTGAGAAAGAGTATGACAGAGTCCGTAGTGCAATGATCGAAGCAGGGGAGTATAGCGAAGAGGATTTCGCCTCCTATGGAGAACTTGACGGAGAAAGTGTAGTAAGGGGAGCTCTTGAAAGCGGAAATGAGGATGTTTTGAACTTCCTTTATTCCACTTGTGAAAGTGAAGACACTTCAGAAATACTTGAAATGGCAAAGCCTCTTCTCTCTGAGAGTGCTTATGAAGAGCTGGAAGCTCAGGTGAGAGAGATTGAAGAGAAAGCTGGTGCCTGGGGGGAAGAAAGAAGTAGGAGTTTGGCCCCTGCCCAAAAGGAAGACTTCTATAAAGACCTTAGGTCAATGGTTGTAAAGACTGTGGTTCTTCTGACAGCTGCAATTGTTTATGCTCTTATGCCCAAGACCATGTTCTGGGGAAAGGTTAGCGCAGCCACTGCAGTATCGGTGGCTGCAGGAGTCGTGACATCTGCGCTGATCACATTGGTGGAATGGAGCGACGAGGATCTTAAGTACAGCAACAAAGACTTTGATTCCTGGCTCTCCGAAATTAGTGTGGAACCTTTTGCTGATTGGGCTTTGGCCCAAGGTGTGTTGAATACACAGATGGCGGCTACAAATAATCCAGTGACCAGTGCCTTGGTATTGGGCGTGTTTGCCCTCTACCACATCGGGGATGACGCAAAGGCTCTTTTGAAGAAATATAACTGGGCTGTTTAGAAGTTGATATTGGCCTTCTATGTTTGTGGAAGGCCACATGAAAAACACTATGAGAAAAATATCGGAAAAAGAGAGAGAAAGAATAAAAGAAATGACGCCGATGAATGACATCATGATGCAGGCGATGTTTGAAGGAAACGACAGACTTGTTGAATATATTCTTCGTTTGCTGACAGGCATAAAAGACTTGAGAGTAATAAAAATGGATATCCAGAAAGTCTTTAAGGCCAATTTGATGTATAGGTCCATCAGGGTTGATATCTATGCCAGTGATTCCAAGGGAAGGGAATATAACATGGAGGTGCAAAATGATCCTGATGACGCCAATGGAGATAGGGCAAGATATTACAGAAAAACAGCCGTAAAGCTTCCACCTTTCAAGGTGGAGGATGTAAGGCTGAAAAATGAATGCCTCAATTGTTATAAATCGTTATAAATGCTATAATAAATCATGGACAGACAGGTAAAGAATGAAGCCATAAAGAC